>NZ_JACXWY010000019.1:0-104945 GCF_014764685.1 Allobosea spartocytisi | reverse complement strand
AGCAGGCGGTGGCGGTCGTGCTGCGCGACAAGAAGGCCTCGACCTCCTACATCCAGCGCCGCCTCCAGATCGGCTACAACCGCGCCGCCTCCATCATGGAGCGCATGGAGAACGAGGGCATCGTCGGGCCGGCAAACCATGCCGGGAAACGCGAGATACTCGGTGATGTCGCGCGTCCGGCCCAAGACGACGACGAGTGATCTGGCTCCCTCCGAAGACCCACCGTCATTCCGGCCGGAGCGAAGCGTAGGCCCGGATTCCATCGCGGGACACACCGCCCTTCGATGGATTCCGGATCGGCGCGGCTTCGCCGCTTGTCCGGAATGACGACCACGGCTCCGGGGCGGACGGAGTGGTTTACCCCGCGATGACGCCCTTCCTGAGCAGGAAGCAGCCATAGGGGCGGGCATCGCCGACCTGCACGACGCCGAAAGCCTTGCGGGCCGCCTCGTAGAAGGCGAAGCGCTCGATGCCGGGCAATGGCGTCGGTGCCGCTGCCGCCTGCGCCACCACGGCTTCGACCTCCTTCTGCACCGCCGGCACGGCCGCAGCATCGCCGACGACGAGCATGCGGCGGATCGGATCGGGCTCGAAATCGTCAATCGGCAGCACGGTCAGGATCGCGCGCACGACCTCCGCCATGGCGAGGCCCGGCAGGCGGACGATGCGTCCCGAGGTGGTCGCCCGCGCGATCGTCTCGGCCGGATGGTTGGCGTCGACCACCGCGAGATCGTCGCCATGGCCCATCGCTGCGAGCAGCCAGAGCAAATCGGGACCGAGGATCGGATCGATGGTCTTCAGCATGCCGGCACCGGGGCGTGATCGGGGATGAGCTTTTCGGCCTTGAGATCCACCCAGAGAGCGTTCGGCACGGGGCGGGCCACGAGGTCGAGATTGCGCGCGACCTCGTCCGGCGTCACGGCGCCGAGCACGACGGTCGCGACCGCGGGATGGGCGCCGGCAAAGGCCAACGCCGCTTGCGGCAATGCCACGCCATGGGCGGCGCAGACCGCCTCGATCCGCGCGACCTTGCCGAGGATCTCGGGCGGGGCGGGCTTGTAGTTGTAATAGGCGCCTTCGCGGGCGCCGGTCGCGAGGATGCCGGAATTGAAGACGCCGGCCAGCATCACCGCGATGTTCTTTTCCAGCGCCAATGGCAGGAAGCCGTCGAGCGCGCCCTGCTCCAGCAGCGAATAACGCCCGGCCAGCATCATCACGTCGAAATCGCCGGCGCGGGCGAAGCGCTCGCACATCTCGGCTTCGTTGACGCCGACGCCGATCGCCTTCACCGCGCCGGAGGCCCGTAAGCGATCCAAGGCGCGGTAGGCGCCGTCCATGGCCTCGGCGAAGCGCTGCTCCATCCGCTCGCCATGGGTCCAGATGTCGACATCATGGATCAGCAGGATATCGACATGGTCGGTGCCGAGCCTGAGCAGCGACTGCTCCAACGAACGCATCGCGCCGTCATAGGAATAGTCGATCACCGCCGGATGCGGCAGGCCGCCACGATAGCCGGAGCCATCCGCCTTCGGCTCGCCCGGCTTCATCCAGCGACCCACCTTGGTCGAGAGGATCACGCTCTCGCGCGGAACGCTTCGCAAGGCCGCGCCGATGCGGTGCTCGGAAAGGCCATGGCCGTAGAGCGGCGAGGTATCGACCAGATTGATGCCGGCCTTGAGCGCGGCGACCACCGTCGCCTGCGCCACCCCTTCGTCGAGATGCTGGTAGAGATCGCCGAGCGGCGCGCCGCCGAAGCCGATCAGGCTGGGCTTCATGCCGGCGATCGGCCGGCCCGTTATCGTTGCGCCCAAATCCGTATGACTCCCCAAAGCCCCGCGATGTCCTGCCCCCGCGTCGGGCGGCGCAGCAAACCATGTCCGTAGCGGAAATCAATCGCCCGTCCAGCGGGACTCTGCTAGGCGTCGAGCCTCGAACCGACCGACCTGGCACCACGGCGAGCTGACGATGACCGAGACCCTTTCCGCCCTGCAGCACGCGCTTTCCAAGGGCCGCACGACCTCGGAGGCCCTGACAGAGGCGGCCCTCGCCTGCGCCGGCACGGGCGAAGGTCCGCGCGTCTTCACCCGTCTCTATGGCGAGCGGGCGCTGGCTGCGGCGCGCGCTTCCGATCTGATGCGCAAGGCCGGCTTCGTCCGCTCACCGCTGGAAGGGCTGCCGATCTCGATCAAGGATTTGTTCGACGTCACCGGCGAGACGACCAAGGCCGGCAGCGTCGCATTGGACGACGCACCGGCTGCAACGGCGAATGCGCCGATCGTCGACCGGCTTCTGGCAGCGGGCGCCGTGCTGGTCGGCCGGACCAATATGACCGAATTCGCTTTCTCGGGGCTGGGCATCAACCCGCATTACGGCACGCCGCTCAATCCCTTCGACCGCGCCGGCGCGCGCATTCCCGGCGGCTCGTCCTCGGGTGCGGCGGTGTCCGTGACGGACGGCATGGCGGCCGCCGCCATCGGTACCGACACGGGCGGCTCGGTGCGCATCCCCGCCGCGCTCTGCGGCATCGCCGGCTTCAAGCCGACGGCCCGCCGCGTGCCGCGCGAGGGTTGCGTGCCGCTCTCGACCAGCCTCGATTCGATCGGCCCGCTGGCGCCGAGCCTCACCTGCTGCGCGCTCCTTGATGCCGTGTTGTCCGGCTCAGGCGAGAGCGTCCCGGTCCCGGCCGAACTCGCCGGACTGCGCCTTGCCGTGCCGACGACGCTGGCGCTCGACGGTCTGGACGACGCGGTCGCCGCCAGCTTTCGCCGCGCGCTCGACACGCTGTCGCGCGCCGGGGCGCATATCAGCGAGATCGCCGTGCCGGAATTCGCCACGCTCGGCAGCCTTCAGGCCAAGGGCAGCTTTGCCGGTGCCGAGGCCTGGCACTGGCACCGTGCGCTGATCGCCAGGGCCGGCGACCGCTACGACCCACGCGTGCTGGGCCGTATCCAGCGCGGCGCCGAGATGGCGCTGGCGGATTATCTCGATCTGGTCGCAGCGCGCAAAGCCTGGATCGCCGCGGTCGAGGCACGCATCGCCGGCTTCGACGCCCTGGCGATGCCGACCGTGCCGGTGATCGCGCCGCGCATCGCCGATCTCGCGGAGGAGGCCGCCTATGGCGCGACGAATCTGCTGATCCTGCGCAACCCGACGCTGATCAATTTCCTCGACGGCTGCGCGGCGAGCCTGCCCTGCCATCGCCAAGGCGAGGCGCCGGTGGGCTTGATGGTGGCCGGCGCCGGCGGGCAGGATCGCCGCATCCTGGCGATCGGACAAGCGATCGAGGCGGCGCTCGCCCCTTCCCGCGCCGCCTGAGGCTCCGAACAGAAACGCCGGCCGGACCTTCTGGTCCGACCGGCGCATCGTGATGCCCGAAGAACCGCCGTGCCTTATTCGGCCGGCAGCGGCAGCGGCGCGCCATCCTCGCTGGTGACGACCGCGCCGCTCAGCGCCGCGTGCAGGCGGTTCTGGTCGAGCTCGCCTTCCCAGCGCGCCACGACGATGGTCGCCACCGCGTTGCCGATGAAGTTGGTCACCGCGCGGCATTCCGACATGAAGCGGTCGATGCCGAGGATCAGCGCCATGCCGGCCACCGGGACGGCAGGGACGACCGAGAGCGTCGCGGCCAGCGTGATGAAGCCCGCGCCGGTGATGCCGGCTGCGCCCTTGGAGCTGAGCATGGCGACGAGCAGCAGCAGCACCTGGTCGCCGAGCGGCAGATGGATGTCCATGGCCTGCGCGATGAACAAGGCCGCCAGCGTCATGTAGATGTTGGTGCCGTCGAGATTGAAGGAATAGCCGGTCGGGATGACCAGGCCGACGACGGAGCGCTTGCAGCCGGCCGCCTCCATCTTCTCCATCAGGCTCGGCAGTGCCGCCTCCGAGGACGAGGTGCCGACGACGAGGAGGATCTCCTCCTTGATGTAGCGGATCAGGGCGAAGATCGAGAAGCCGTTGTAGCGGGCGACCGCGCCGAGCACGACGAGGATGAAGATCGCCGCCGTGAGGTAGAAGGTCAGGATCAGCATCGCGAGATTGGCGACGGAACCGATGCCGTAGCGGCCGATGGTGAAGGCCATGGCACCGAAGGCGCCGATCGGGGCCGCCTTCATCAGGATCGCGACCAGCTTGAAGATCGGCGAGGTCAGCGCCTGCAGGAAATCGAGCACCGGCTTGCCGCGCTCGCCCACCATCGAGAGCGCAAGACCGAAGAGGACCGAGAAGAACAGCACCTGCAGGATGTCACCCGAGGCGAAGGCGCCGACGATCGTATCCGGGATGATGTTCTGCAGGAAGCCGACGACGCTGGAATCATGCGCCTTGGCCGCATAGCTCTGAACGGCCTTGGCATCGAGGCTGGCGGGGCTGATGTGAAGCCCGGTTCCCGGCTGGATGAGGTTGCCGACGATCAGGCCGACGATCAGCGCCAGCGTCGAGAAGACGAGAAAATAGATCATCGCCTTGCCGGCGACGCGCCCGACCTTCTGCATATCGGTCATCCCGGCGATCCCGGTCGAGACCGTCAGGAAGATCACCGGCGCGATGATCATCTTCACCAGCTTGATGAAGGCATCGCCGAGCGGCTTCATGGAGGCGCCGGTTTCCGGCCAAAAATGGCCGAGCGCGATGCCGAGCGCGATCGCGACGAGCACCTGGACATAGAGCTGCTGGTAAAGCTTCTTCGGGCGCGCCGGCGCAGCCGTCGCGGGTTCAAAATGGGCAGCCATCGCTTCCTCCGGTGGGCTTTTGTTTGGCTTGATCTAAGCGAGTGATTTTTTCGCAAGCCGCGTGCCAGCCGGACAGAACTCAAAAAATATAACGATATCAGATACGTATATTCTTCTTCGCTTTTGCCACCGCGCCATCTATGCGAAAATCCGCACAATCTTTTGTTGCGCAATGCGGAAATCCGCTCATGATCGGGCATGGGCTTCATGCACCGCACCCCACCGCAAGCAGGAACCGCCGCTTCACCGGGCGGCTGGAGCTGGCTGGCCTTCGGGCTCGCGGCGGCGATCCTGCTCGCCATCGGGCTGATCGCCGCCGGCGATCTCGGCCGCAGCCGCGCCATCGAGGCCGTGAATGCGCGCGCGGAGGACGGCACCACGCTGGCCATCGCGGTGCTGCGCGGCGAACTGGAGAAGCAACGCGCCCTGCCGATGATCCTCGCCCGCGATCCCGATGTCCGCAGCGCGCTTTCGGGCAACAGCCGTCATGCGCTCGACCTCAAATTCGCGAGCATCGCGCGGGAGACGCGCACGGCCGTGATCTACCTGCTCGATGTGACCGGGCTGACCATCGCGGCGAGCAACTGGGACGAGCCGACGAGCTTCATCGGCAATGACTACGCCTTCCGCGACTATTATCTCGGCGCGATTCTGAAGGGTTCGGCCGAGCAGTTCGCGCTCGGCACGGTCAGCCAGCGCCCGGGCCTCTACATCACCAGCCGGATCAATGACGGCGACAGGCTCCTCGGCGTCATCGTCGCCAAGGTCGAGTTCGACCGGGTCGAGGCCGATTGGCGGGCGCTCGGCGGCCAGATCTACGTCGCCGACGAGCGCGGCGTGGTGCTGCTCTCGACGGTCCCCGAATGGCGCTTCCATGTCGAGGCCCCGCTCGACGAGGACACGCAGAAGGACATCCGCCGCTCGCTGCAATTCGGCGAGGCACCGCTCAAGCCGCTGCCGCTGGCGCCGGATGACGACCTCGTCCAGAGCACCGCCCCGACGCGCGGCCTCAACGTGATGACCCGTCGCGACGTGCCGACCACCAGTTGGCACATCGACATGCTGCTGCCGGTCGACCAGGCCATCCGCGCCGAGCAATCGCGTTTGCAGACTCTGGTCGCGCTCGTGCTGCTGCTCGGGCTGATGCTGGCCGCGTTCCTGCTGCGCCGCCGCCAGCAGGCGGCAATGCGGATGCTGGCGGCGGCACAGGCGAAAGCGGAGCTCGAACGGCGCGTCGCGGAACGCACGGCGGAACTCGCGGGCAGCAACCGCAAGCTCGTGGAGGAGATGGCCGAGCGCGCCCGCGCCCAGGAGCGGCTCGCGGATACGCGCGAGGAGCTGGCCAAGGCGAACCGGCTGGCGACGCTCGGGCAGGTCACGGCCGGCGTCGCCCATGAGATCAATCAGCCGCTCGCAGCCTTGCGCACCTATGCCGAGAACGCCCGCGCCTTTGTCGCCGCGCGCGACGAGAGCGCCGCGGCAGGCGCGCTCGGCAAGGTCATCGGCCTGACCGAACGGATCGGCGCCATCACGGAGACCCTGCGCGGCTTCGCCCGGCGTGGCAACGGCAGGCTCGAACCGGTCCTGCTGAGCGAGGCGGTCGCAGGTGCGCTGATGATCCTCGACGCGCCCCTGCGGCAGGCCGGCATCGCGCCGCAGGTCGATGCGAGCCCGCCAGGGTTGCGGGTGCTCGCCCGGCATGTCGAGCTGGAGCAGGTGCTGGTCAACCTGCTGCGCAATGCCGTGGAGGCTGTCGAGGCCGCCGACCCGCGACCGGTGCCGCCGCTGCTTTCGCTCGGCATCCGCGACGTGGGCGAGGAGGTTGCGATCACCGTCGCCGATCGCGGCCCCGGCCTCGACGAAGCGGCGCTTGCGGCGCTGTTCACCCCGTTCCGCAGCTCGAAGCCGCGCGGCCTCGGCCTCGGCCTCGTCATCTCGCACGACATCGTCACCGCCTTCGGCGGCACGCTGACGGCGTCGTCGCGGCCGGGGGACGGCTGCGTCTTCACCATCACCCTCCGGAAAGCCTCGTCCGGCTCCAACCCATGACCCCAGCTTCGATGACACGCGCGCCCGATCTCGCCGGCCTCGACATCGCCTTCGTCGACGACGACGAGGATCTGCGCGAGGCCAATGTGCAAGCCCTGCAGATCGCCGGCTTCAAGGCCGCCGCCTTCGCCTCGGCGGGCGCGCTGCTGGCCGAGATCGGGCCCGGCTTCGCCGGCGCGGTCGTCAGCGACGTCCGCATGCCCGGCATGGACGGCATCGAACTGTTCCGCCGCCTCAAGGCCCTCGACGCCGATATCCCGGTCGTGCTGATTTCCGGCCATGCCGACATCGCCATGGCCGTCGCCGCGATGAACGAGGGCGCCTATGATTTCATCGCCAAGCCCTATGCCGGCGAGCGGCTGAGCGAGACCTTGCGGCGTGCCGTCGAGAAACGGGCACTGGTCCTCGAAAATCGCAGGCTGCGCGCGCTGACGGCATCGGCCGAGAAGGACGAGGGGCTGATCGGCGAGACGCCGGCGATCTCGCGGCTGCGCCAGACCATCCACGACCTCGCCGATGTCGAGGTCGACGTGCTCGTGCTGGGCGAAACCGGCACCGGCAAGGAGGTCGTCGCCAATCTGCTGCACCGGCTCGGCCGGCGCCGCGACAAGCCCTTCGTCGCGCTGAACTGCGGCGCCCTGCCCGACAGCGTCATCGAGGGCGAACTCTTCGGCTACGAGCCCGGCGCCTTCACCGGCGCGCAGAAGAAGCGCATCGGCCGGATCGAGCATGCCAGCGGCGGCACGCTCTTCCTCGACGAATTGGAGAGCATGCCGACGAGCGCACAGGTCAAGCTCCTGCGCGTGCTGGAGATGCGCGAGATCACGCCGCTCGGCTCCAACGACACGCGCAAGGTCGATCTCAGGGTGGTGGCCGCGACCAAGGTCGATCTCGGCGACCCCGCCCAGCGCGGCGATTTCCGCGAGGATCTCTATTACCGGCTGAACATCGTCACGCTGCGTCTTCCGCCGCTGCGCGAGCGGCGCCGCGACATCCCGCTGCTCTTCGCGCATTTCCTCGGCCGCGCCGCGCGCAAATATGGGCGGGAGGTTCCCCGGCTCGACCGCTCGGTCGAGCGCCACCTCGTCGAGAACGACTGGCCGGGCAATGTCCGCGAGCTCGTGCATTTCGCCGAGCGCGTCGCGCTCGGCCTTGCCGGCGACCTGCCGATCACGGCGGCGCACGAGGATGCGGGCGCGCTCAGCCTGCCCGAGCGCCTCAACGCCATCGAGGCGAACCTGATCCGCGAGGCGCTCGAGGCCCATCGCGGCGATGTTCGGGCGACGCTGGAGGCGCTGGGGATTCCGCGCAAGACCTTCTACGACAAGCTCGCGCGCTACGGCATCACCCGCGCCGCCTATGAGAGCGAATGACGGACGGACGCAACGGCTTCAGATAGCACAACGCTGTCGTTTACTGTCATTCCCGGAGAATTTCCTCCCACCTTTAGAACGACTGTTCCCGACCCTTTTCTTTCAATAAGCTGTGAACAAGGCGGCCCGGGGAATTCCGCCCACGGAGCTTCCGATGCAACGGGGCCATAACCCCGCCTGACAGAGGCGGGGAAGGGTTGAGGAGAGTTTCACATGAAGACATTGCTGTTGGCGACGCTGTCGGCGTCCGCCCTCATGGCGGCGCAGCCGCTCATGGCCAAGACGCTGGTCTATTGCTCGGAAGGGAGCCCCGAGAATTTCGCGCCGAGCGTCAACACGACCGGCACCTCCTTCGACGCCGGCACGCAGATCTACGACACGATCGTCCAGTTCGAGCGCGGCGGCACCAAGGTGCAGCCGGCGCTTGCCGAGACATGGGACATCTCGGCCGATGGCCTGACCTACACCTTCCACCTGCGCAAGGGCGTGAAGTGGCAGTCCAACAAGGGCTTCAAGCCGACCCGCGACTTCAATGCCGACGACGTGATGTTCATGATCGAGCGGCAGTGGAAGGAGGACAACCCGTTCTTCAAGGTCACCAGCTCGAACCACTCCTACTTCAACGACATGGGCATGCCGAAGCTGCTCAAATCGGTCGAGAAGGTCGACGACTACACCGTCAAGGTAACGCTGAACCAGCCTGAGGCGCCCTTCCTCGCCGACCTCGCCATGCAATATGCCGGCGTGCAGTCGAAGGAATATGCCGATGCCATGCTCAAGGCCGGCACGCCCGAGAAGCTCGACCAGGACCCGCTCGGCACCGGGCCGTTCTATCTGGTGCAGTACCAGAAGGACGCGATCATCCGCTACAAGGCGTTCCCGGAATACTGGGGCGGCAAGGCCAAGATCGACGACCTGATCTTCGCGATCACGCCGGATGCGTCGGTGCGCTGGGCCAAGCTCCAGAAGGGCGAATGCCATGTCATGCCCTATCCGAACCCGGCCGATCTCGAGGCGATGAAGAAGGACGCCAATGTCCAGATCCTCGAGCAGCCCGGCCTGAACATCGGCTATCTCGCCTACAACACCACCAAGAAGCCGTTTGACAACGTCAAGGTGCGCCACGCCGTCAACAAGGCGATCAACAAGAAGGCGATCATCGACGCGGTCTATCTCTCCAGCGGCATCCCGGCGATCAACCCGATCCCGCCCTCGATGTGGTCCTATAACGAGACCATCAAGGACGACCCCTATGATCCGGAGGCGGCCAAGAAGGAGCTCGCCGAGGCCGGCTACCCGAACGGGCTGGAGATCGACCTCTGGGCCATGCCGGTGCAGCGCCCCTACAACCCCAACGCCAAGCGCATCGCCGAATTGATGCAGGCGGACCTCGCCAAGGTCGGCGTCAAGGCCGAGATCAAGACCTATGAATGGGGCGAGTACCGCAAGCGCATGCAGGCGGGCGAGCACCAGACCGGCATGCTGGGCTGGACCGGCGACAATGGCGACCCGGACAACTTCCTGCACACGCTGCTCGGCTGCGACTCGGCCAAGACCAACGGCTCGAACGTCGCCAAATTCTGCTACCAGCCCTTCGAGGAGCTGGTGACGAAGGCGAAGACGGTCACCGACCAGGCCGAGCGCGAGAAGCTCTACCGGCAGGCGCAGGTGATCTTCAAGGAGCAGTCCCCCTGGTTCACCATCGCCCATGCGATCCAGCTCAAGCCGGTCCGCAAGGAAGTGAAGGACTTCAAGCTCTCGCCCTTCGGCCGCCACACCTTCTACGGCGTCGATATCGCGAACTGAGCTGGCGCAAGTCATGCATCAATGACGGATGCGGCCCGGCGGGCCGCATCCTTTTTCGGGCGGGAGACGACGGGGCGAGCGCCCTGCGCCAGATCCCGCCCTTTTCCATCGAGAGAAACCGCCATGGCCGTTCGCGCTTGTACAGCCGCCCTTGCCCTCGGGCTCAGCGCCCTCCTGCTTCCCGCCGCCGCTCGCGCGCAGGCGCTGGTCGTCTGCACCGAGGCCAGCCCCGACTTCCTCAATCCGCAGTTCAGCAGCCAGAACACCGCCTACGACGTGGCGGCGCAAGTCTATGAGCGGCTGACGGCGACGGAGCGCGGCGGCTCGCAGATCATCCCCAGCCTCGCCGAATCCTGGACGATCTCGGATGACGCGCTGACCTACACCTTCAAGCTGCGCAAGGGCGTGAAGTGGCATGCGAACAAGGCCTTCACGCCGAGCCGCGACTTCAACGCCGACGACGTGGTGTTCTCCTTCGGCCGGATGCTCGACCCCGCCAATCCCTACAACAAGGTCAGCAACGGCAACTACCAGTTCTTCGACGAGATCGTGAAGCCGAGCCTCGCCTCGGTCGAGAAGGTCGACGACCACACCGTCAAGCTCACGCTGAAGAAGCCGAACTCGCCGCTGCTCAGCGCGCTCTCCGTCGAGCCCATGTCGATTCTTTCGGCCGAATATGCCGCCGCGATGAGCAAGGCCGGCACGCCCGAGCAGGTCGATTTCGCTCCGATCGGCACGGGCCCCTTCTCGCTGCTGTCCTATCAGAAGGACGCGACGATCCGCTTCAAGGCGGTGCCGGACCATTGGACCAAGGCCGCCGGCAACCGCGACCGCATGGCGCTGGTCAGCGACCTGATCTTCGTCATCACGCCGGACGCCGCCGTGCGCTTCGCCAAGGTCAGGTCCGGCGAATGCCAGATCGCGCGCTATCCCAATCCCGGCGATCTGCCGGCGATGAAGGCGGACCCCAACCTCACCATCGCGCAGGGCAGCATCGCCGACCAGAGCTTCCTCGCCTTCAACGAGCGCAAGAAGCCCTTCGACGACCGGCGTGTGCGCGAGGCGCTGGCCTATGCCACCAACATCCCGGCGATCATCGACGCGGTCTATCAGGGCACCGGCAAGGCGACCGCGGCGGCCGTGCCGCCGGCATTGTGGTCGCATGACGACGATCTGAAGCCGCGCGCCTACGATCCCGAAAAGGCCAAGGCGCTGCTCAAGGAGGCGGGCCTGCCGAACGGCTTCGAGACGACGCTCTGGGCCATCCCCGTCGTGCGCGCCTATATGCCGAACGGGCGCCGCGCCGCCGAGCTGATCCAGGCCGACTGGGCCAAGATCGGCGTCAAGGCGACGATCCAGACCTTCGAATGGGGCGAGTATCTCAAGCGCGGCCGGGCCGGCGAGCACGAGGTCGGCATGTTCGGCTACACCTGGGACTATCCCGACCCGAGCCAGATCCTGCTCAGCGGCTGGACCTGCGAGGGCGTGAAGACCGGCGCCAACCGCGCCGGCTGGTGCAACCAGGAGGCTTCCGACGCCCTCGCCAAGGCGAGCACGATCACCGACCAGGGCGAGCGCGCCAAGCTCTACAAGCGCTTCCAGGAGTTGTTCCACCAGGATGTGGCCGGGCTGCTCTTCGCCAATGCGCAGGCTTTCACGCCGGTGCGCAAGGAGGTGAAGGATTACAAGATCCACTTCTTCGGCGGCCAGCCCTTCTACGGTGTGTCGATCGCGAAATGAGGCGCCGCGCCGCTTGGCGGCGCCTGTCCTCACAGATCGTGCCGGCGCTGCATTCATTGCCGCGCCGGCACAAGACTCGATCATATTATTGCGTACGCACGGCCATATCTTCGCAAGTCTTGCATTCCGACCGCCGCGACGTACCGCGCGGTACTAAGAGTGCCCGCGATTCTTCAACAAGGCCGGCTTGATCTTTCGTCCAATCTGGTGTTTGCGCTGCGCCGGATTTCGAACTTGAATAAAACGACAAGACAAAACGCCGCGCACCGCGACCGTGCCGGCCGATAAGGCTGGAAGAACCATGCTCCGCTTCATCCTGACCCGGGTCAGCCTCGTGATACCGACCTTCATCGGGATCACTTTGCTCGCCTTCTTCCTTGTCCGGCTCGTCCCCGGCGACCCGATCGAGACCATGGCGGGCGAGCGCGGCATCGACCCGGCCCGCCATGCCCAGCTCGTCAAGGAATACGGCTTGGACAAGCCGCTGCTGACCCAGTACGGCGTCTATATCGAGCGCGTCGTCCAGGGCGATCTCGGCAAGTCGATCGTGACACGCGAGAACGTGCTCTCTGAATTCGGGCAGCTTTTCCCGGCCACCATCGAGCTCGCGCTCTGCGCCATCCTGATCGCGCTGCTGCTCGGGCTGCCGGCCGGCATCATCGCGGCGGTGAAGCGGAACTCGATCTTCGACCATGGCGTGATGGGTATCTCGCTCACCGGCTATTCGATGCCGATCTTCTGGTGGGGTCTGCTGCTGATCCTGCTGTTTTCGGTGCAGCTCGGCATCACCCCGGTCTCCGGCCGGATCGCGGTGCAGTACTTCATCGAGCCGGTCACCGGTTTCCTCACCATCGACAGCCTGCTGGCCGGCGACACCGACGCCTTCTGGTCGGCGCTGTCGCATCTCGTCCTGCCGGCGATCGTGCTGGGCACCGTGCCGCTCGCCGTCATCGCCCGCATGACCCGCTCGGCGATGCTGGAGGTGCTCGGCGAGGACTATATCCGCACGGCCCGCGCCAAGGGCATGGCACCGATCCGCGTGGTCGCCCTGCATGCGCTGCGCAATGCGCTGATCCCGGTCGTCACCGTCATCGGCCTGCAGGTCGGCACGCTCTTCACCGGCGCGATCCTGACCGAGACGATCTTCTCCTGGCCCGGCGTCGGCAAATGGCTGATCGAGGCGATCAGCCGGCGCGACTATCCGGTCCTGCAAGGCGGAACCTTGCTTCTTGGAATGGTGGTGATGAGCGTCAACCTGTTGGTCGACCTGCTCTACGGCCTGATCAACCCGCGCATCAGGCACGCCAAATGACCCGCACTCCATTCGAGTCCCGCGCCCGCCGGAGCCGTCGCCCAAGGAATTTTCGCCCATGAGCGCCGAAACCCTCGAAGTCCCTGCCGTCGCTGCGCCGAGCGGCGCACCGCCGCATCCCGTCCGCGAGTTCTGGAGCTATTTCAGCGCCAACCGCGGCGCGGTCGCCGGGCTCGTCGTCATCGTGCTGGTGCTGCTCTGCGCGCTGTTCGCGCCGCTGATCGCCCCGCACAACCCGGACCTGACCAATAATACGGTCTTCCTGAAGCCGCCGTTCTGGCAGGAGGGCGGCTCGCTGTCCTACCCGCTCGGCACCGACGCGATCGGCCGCGACATCCTTTCGCGCCTCATCTTCGGGGCGCGGCTCTCGCTGGTCATCGGCATCGCCGTGGTGGCGCTGGCGATCGTCGTCGGCGTGGTGCTCGGCCTGATCGCCGGCTATTTCAAGGGCGTCGCCGACATCGTCATCATGCGCTTCATGGACATCCTGATGACGATGCCGAGCCTGCTGCTCGCTATCGTCATCGTCGCGATCCTCGGCCCCGGCCTGATGAACGCCATGCTCGCCGTCGCCATCGTCGTGCTGCCGCATTACGTCCGCATCACCCGCGCCGCCGTCATCACCGAGGCGAGCAAGGATTATGTCGTCGCCGCCAAGGTCAGCGGCGCGCAGACAGTCCGGCTGATGTTCTCCGAGATCCTGCCGAACTGCGCCGCCCCACTCATCGTGCAGGCAACGCTCGGCGTCTCCACCGCGATCCTCGATGCCGCCGCACTCGGCTTTCTGGGCTTAGGCGCCCAGCCCCCGACACCGGAATGGGGCACGATGCTCGCCGACGCGCGCGAATTCGTGCTGCGCGCCTGGTGGGTCGTCACCTTCCCGGGCCTTGCCATCCTCATCACCGTGCTCGCCTTCAACCTTCTCGGTGACGGCCTGCGCGATGCGCTCGACCCCAAGCTGAAGCGCTGATCCCATGCCCCTGCTCGAAATCGAAAACCTCAGCGTCGAATTCCCGACCTCCCAGGGAACGCTGCGCGCCGTCGACCGCATCGACCTGACCCTCGACGAAGGCGAGGTGCTCGGCGTCGTCGGCGAATCCGGCTCCGGCAAATCAGTCACCATGCTCGCGCTGATGGGCCTCGTCGGCTATCCCGGCCGCGTCCGCGCCGACAAGCTGCGCTTCGACGGCCAGGACCTGCTCACCATGTCCGCGCGCCAGCGCCGCCAGCTCACCGGCAAGGACGTGGCGATGATCTTCCAGGAGCCCACCACCAGCCTGAACCCCTGCTTCACCATCGGCTTCCAGCTCGCCGAGACACTCCGGAAGCACGAGGGGATGGACGGCAAGGCGGCGAAGCACCGGGCGATCGAGCTTCTGGAACAGGTCGGAATTCCCGCCCCGGAAAGCCGCCTCAAGGCCTTTCCGCACCAGCTCTCGGGCGGCATGAACCAGCGCGTCATGATCGCCATGGCGATCGCCTGCAATCCCCGCCTGCTGATCGCCGACGAGCCGACGACGGCGCTCGACGTCACCATCCAGGCGCAGATCCTCGAATTGCTGATGTCGCTGCAGCGCGAGCGCGGCATGGCACTGGTGCTGATCACCCATAATATGGGCGTCGTCGCCGAGACGGCGCAGCGCATCATGGTGATGTATGCCGGGCAGATCATGGAGGAGCGCAAGGTCGACGCGCTGTTCGCCGATCCGCAGCATCCCTATTCCGCCGCCCTGCTCGCCGCCTTGCCGGAGCGGAGCGAGCATGCAAGCCGCCTCGCCACCATTCCCGGCATGGTGCCAGGCCTGAACGACCGGCCGAAGGGCTGCCTGTTCAGCCCGCGCTGCGCCTATGCGACCGACCACTCGCGCGCTGTCCAGCCGGAGCTCCGGAACTGGGCGGATGGGCGCGTGCGCTGCCACTATCCGCTCGGCGATGCGAACCGGGATGCGGAGCGCGCCCGCGACGACCGCTCGACGACGGAGGCGACGCGATGAGCAACCCCGTCATCGAAGCCCGCGAACTCACGCAGACCTACCCGGTCAAGCAAGGGTTCTTCCGTCCGCCGGCACAGTTGCAGGCAGTGAACAAGGTGTCGTTCTCCGTCGAGGCCGGGCGCACGCTGGCCGTCGTCGGTGAATCCGGCTGCGGAAAATCGACGCTGGCCCGCATGGCGACGCTGATCGAGGCCCCGACCTCGGGCGCGCTGATGCTGGACGGGCTCGACGCGGTGCACCCACCCGCGAGCGAGCGCAAGCGCCTGCGCCGCACCGTGCAGTTCGTCTTCCAGAACCCCTATGGCTCGCTCAACCCGCGCAAGAAGATCGGCACGATCCTGGAAGAGCCTCTGAAGATCAACACGGACCTCTCCAAGGCCGAGAGGACCGAGAAGGCGCGTGCGATCATGGCCAAGGTCGGGCTCAGGCCCGAGCACTACGCCCGCTATCCACATATGTTCTCGGGCGGCCAGCGCCAGCGCATCGCGATCGCGCGCGCGCTGATCCTCTCGCCCAAGCTGGTGGTGGCGGACGAGCCGGTCTCGGCGCTCGATATCTCGATCCAGGCGCAGGTGCTGAACCTGCTCGCCGACCTGCAGGACGAGCTGAAGCTCGCCTATCTCTTCATCTCGCACGATCTCAGCGTCGTCCGGCACATCGCCCATGACGTGATGGTGATGTATCTCGGGAACGCCATCGAGCATGGCCCGAAGGAGCGCATCTACGCCCGGCCGCTGCATCCCTATACGCAGGCGCTGCTCGCCTCGACGCCACGCGTCGGCGGGGCCAAGCGCGAGCGCATCGTGCTGCGCGGCGAACTGCCCTCCCCGCTCAACCCACCGAAAGGCTGCGTATTCTCGACGCGCTGCCCCTTCGTGACCGATCGCTGCCGGGCCGAGCGCCCGGAGAAGCGCGAGATCGACGGACGGCAGGTCGCCTGCCACTTCGCCGAGGATTTTTTGGCGAAAGCGGCGTAACTCCGCAGAACGCCGTCATTCAGTGAAGCGCGTCATGCTCGGGTTTGCCCCGAGAATGACGCCGCTCGTCAAGCGCCTCAAATCCCCTTGGTCACGCCACCGTCGACCCGGATGTTCTGACCGGTGATGTAGCCGGCATCGGGCGAGAGCAGGAAGGCGACGGTGCCGGCGATCTCGTCGGCGCTGCCATAACGCTGCATCGGCACGCTGGCGCGCCGCGCATCGGTTGCAGGCAGGCTGTCGATCCAGCCCGGCTGGACGTTGTTGATGCGGATGTTGTCGGCCGCGTATTTGTCCGCATAGATCTTGGTGAAGGTCGCAAGCCCCGCGCGGGCCATGGCCGAGGTGGGGAACATGTCGCTCGGCTCGAAGGCCCAGGCGGTCGAGATGTTGACGATGGCGCCGGATTTCTGCTGCTGCATCACCGGCGTGACCAGCCGGATCGGCCTGACCGCACTGAGGAAATAGACGTCGAGGCCCTTCTGCCAATCCTCGTCGGTGAGATCGAGGATCGGCGCGCGAGGGCCATGGCCGGCGCTGTTGACCAGCGCGTCGATCCGGCCCCAGCGGTCGAGCGTGGCGTCGACCAGCCGCTTGACGTCGTCGTTGGACTGGTTCGAGCCGGTGATGCCGATGCCGCCCAGCTCGGCGGCCAGCGCCTCGCCCTTGCCCGAAGAGGACAGGATCGCGACGCGATAGCCGTCCTTCGCCAGCCGCCGCGCCGCGCTCGCGCCCATGCCGCTGCCGCCTGCGGTGACGATCGCTACCTTGTCCATGTCCTGCTCCCGCGCCTGATCGCTGCGAATAGGCGGCTATTCTTGGACGGTGCGTCCGCATAGCGCCACAGCAAAGCTGCATGAGCCGGTTCGCGAAGCCGCATGGCCGCGGCCGACGGACGTGGCGCAGCGGTCCAACACGATGAAACTCCGCGTCATCCCGGACAAGCCGCGAAGCGGCGTCGATCCGGGATCCATCGTAAGGCAGTGCGCTCTAAGATGGATCTCGGATCTCCGCTTCGCTGCGTCCGGAATGACGGAGTGTTTCCGATCGACCTCAGCGCGGGCCGACCGCCTCGCCGATCTGCCGGATGGCGATCCGGTCGACGAAGGGAGCGTCCGCCCCCTCCTGCTCGATCGCGATCTCGCCGCCGCGCACGCGGAAGCGGATGACCGTTCCGCCAGCGCCGCGCCAATCGACCGTCTCGCCGTCGTCCTCGTAGAGTTCGCCGGTCGCGCCCTCGACGAGACCGCAGACGAGCACCTCGCGCTGGTCGTCGATGCCCTCGGGATTGCCGAGCGGGATCAGCGCGCCGGCGCGCACGAAGACCGGCAGGCGACCGAGCGGAGCCGCCACGGTCGCGACCGCGCCGCCGGCAAAATGCTTGCCGTCATGCCAATCATACCAGCCGCCTTCGTGCTTCGGCAGGTAGATGCTGCGCTCGCGCGCGCCCTCCTCCAGCACCGGCGCGACCAGCACGTCCGGCCCCAGCATGAAGGCGTCGTCGGTCTTTACGGCCATCGCATCCTGCGGGAAGTCCCAGAGCAGCGGGCGGATCGCCGGGGTGCCGTCGCGGCTGGCGCGCCACATCAGCGTGTAGAGATAGGGCATCAGCCGGTAGCGCAGCGAGATCGCCTCGCGCACCTGCGGCACCATTTCCGGATACATCCAGGGCAGGTTGACGACGCCGTCATCGTTCCAGGAGTTCATCACCATGCGCGGCCAGAGCGAGCAGAACTCGTTGAAGCGCACGAAGAGCTCGGGGCCGGGAGTCGGGCCATGGAAGCCGCCGACATCATGGCCGATCGAGAACATGCCCGACAGGCTCATATTGAGCCCTTGCGTCAGGTTGTAGCGCAGCGTCTTCCAGGCGGTCTCGTTGTCGCCCGACCAGGTCTGGGCGTAGCGCGAGATGCCGGCGCAGCCACCACGCGTCACCGAGTACTGGCGCTTGGCCGGCTGGCGCGCGACCTGAGCCTCATAGGAGAGCTTGGTCATCAGCAGCGGCTGGGCCGGACGCGCCAGCGCCTGGCGGAAGGGGCGGCCGTCGCCGTCGCAGACGGCATCCTCATCCCAGATCTCGTATTCGTTGTTGTCGTTCCAGACCGTGGTGAAGCCATAGTCGAGCAGCGCGGTCTCGATGCCGTCGCGCCACCAGGCCCGGCCCTTCGGGTTCGTGTAGTCGAGATGGAAGCCGAGCCCGTCCCAGAACTGGGCCACCGCCGGCTCACCCGTCTTGCCGTCCTTGACCAGGAAGCCGCCGTCGAGCGTCTCCTTCAGGCGCGGATGGTCGTCGAGCAGGCAGGGCTTGAGATTGGCGACCGTGAAGATGCCGGCGTCGTTCAGCCGCTGCATCGTCGCCTTCGGATCGGGGAACTTGTCGCGGTTCCAGTTGAAGGCGTAGCGGCGATGGCCGATCTGCGTGTAGCCCGAGCCGAAATGGAACGAGTCGCAGGGGATGCGGTGCGTCTCCAGCTTGCCGATGAAGTCGCTGATGCGGGCATCGGCATCCGGCGCGTCGGCGATCGCCATGGAGGTGACGCCGAAGCCGAAGGACCAGAGCGGCGCAAAGGCCTGTCCGCCGGTCAGCCAGGAGAAACGGCGAACGACGTCGGGAACGGTCGGGCCGGCCATGACGTAATAGTCGAGATCGCCGTCATCGCCTTTCCAGGAGCGGAACAGGCCGTGATAATTGTCGAGCGTGCAGCCGAAATCGACGCTGCCGGTGGCGAGGTTGTCGTAATACAGCCCATGCGCGCCCATCGGCCCGTCGACGATGAAGAAGGGCAGCATCTTGTAGAGCGGGTCGGACAGTTCGGCGTCGAAGCCGCAGGGGTCGACCGCATCGATGGCGAAGCGGCGGCCGGTGCGATCGAGCGGGCCGGCCTTGTCGCCGAGGCCGTAATGCCGCTCGGTGTAGTCGCGGGCCATGAAATGCGCGACCGCGCCGGTGCGCGGCGAGACCAGATAGGCTTGCGTCGTGCGGTCCTGCAGGAAGGGCTTGTCCTCGCCGGCCCGGCGCCAGGCGATGCCGAAGGGCGAGAGCGTGACCTCGGCGGTAAGACCGCCGGCCGACAGCGTGACCGTGCCGTTCTCTTCGCTGACGCTCGCCTTGGGGCAGGAGAAGCCCTCGAGGCTGTCGCGCAGACGGCCCTCATAGGCCGGCTCCAATCCGCCGGGCGCGATCGACCAGCCGCGGTCGAGGCGGTAGCCATCCTGCGGCTTCAGCGTCACCCGGCCGATATCGCCTTCGAGGATGCGCACAATGAGGGTGTGGCCGAGCCCGACATCGAACAGGGCAGCTTCGCCATCGCGGCCGAGATAACGGCCTTGCGTGAGGGCTTTCATGGAATCTCTCTCGGCAGTCTTAGGGTCGGATCGCCTGGCCGGCTTCGTCGAACAGGTGCAGCTTCTGCTGCGGGAAGGCGAGCGGGACCGAATGGCCCCGTTCATGCTCGCTCTGGCCATCGAGCTTGAGCGTGATCTGGGGCAAGCCAGCGGCCGAGCCATAGAGATAGCTCTCACCGCCGAGACGCTCGACGAGCTCGATGGTCAGCGGCAGGCCCTGCCCTTCCGGCGCCAGCTCCAGATGCTCGGGCCGGATGCCCGCCGTCACGGGCGCGCCGGCGGCAAGATCGCCGGTGGCGCAGGCAATCTCATGACCGCCCTCGCCCAGCGCGACCTTGCCCGCAGCCGTCACGCGGCCGGGCAGCAGGTTCATGCGTGGCGAGCCGATGAAGCCGGCGACGAAGAGGTTGTCGGGGCGGTTATAGAGTTCGAGCGGCGTGCCGATCTGCTCGATGCGACCAGCGCGCAGGACCACGATGCGATCGGCCAGCGTCATCGCCTCGACCTGATCATGGGTGACGTAGATCATCGTGCCGCCGATCTCGCCATGGAGCGCGGCGAGCTCCTTGCGGGTGGCGACGCGCAACTCCGCGTCGAGATTCGAAAGCGGCTCGTCGAACAGAAAGATCTTGGGGTCGCGCACGATGGCCCGGCCGATGGCGACGCGCTGGCGCTGGCCGCCCGAGAGCGCCCTGGGCTTGCGCTCGAGATAGTCCGTCAGCCGCAGCATCTCGGCCGCGCGCCTCACGCGCTTGTCGATCTCGTCGCGCTTGAACCCCATATTCTCCAGCGCGAAGGCCATGTTCGCGTAGACGCTCATATGCGGATAGAGCGCATAGGACTGGAACACCATCGCGAGCCCGCGCTCCGACGCCGGCAGATGCGTGACATCGGCCCCGTCGATGGCGATCGCGCCCCCGGTGATCTCCTCCAGCCCGGCGATCGAGCGCAGCAGCGTCGATTTTCCGCAGCCGGAGGGACCGACGAAGACGACGAACTCGCCATCCGCGACATCGAGATCGATGCCGTGGAGCACGGTCGTGGCGCCATAGGCCTTGCGGACCGCGGAGAGCTTCAGCCCGGCCATGCGGAACCCTTTTCGCTCATTTCATACCTGTATTGGCAATGCCGGTGGTGATGAAGCGCTGCAGGAAGACGAAGACGAGCGCGACCGGCAGCAGCGTCACCACGGTCATCGCGAGCAAATAGTGCCACTGCGTCTGCAACTCGCCCTGGAAGGCGTTGAGGCCGATCTGCAGCGTGTAGGATTCGGTCTTGGTCAGCACCGCCAGCGGCCAGAGGAACTCGTTCCAGCGCCACATGATCGAGAAGATCGCGAGCACGGCCAGCGCCGGCATGGCAAGCGGCATGACGATGCGCCAGTAGATCTGCCATTCCGAGGCCTTGTCCATGCGCGCCGCCTCGATCAGGTCGCGCGGCAGGGTCAGCATGTACTGGCGCAGCAGGAAGACGCCGGTGGGGGTGGCCGCGCCGGGCAGGATCACCGCCCAGAGCGAATTGACCAGCCCGAGCTTGGTGATGACGAGATAGACCGGCACCAGGATGATCGTGATCGGGATCATCAGCGTGCCGACCACCATCAGCATCACCGCCGTCTTGCCACGGAACTCGTAGATCGAGAGCGCATAGGCCGCCATCGAGTTGATGATCAGCGTGATGATCGTCGCGATCAGCGTGACGAAGACCGAGTTCCAGAGGAAGCGCGTGAAGGCGAAGCGCTCCAGCGGCTCGGTGTAGTTCTCGGTCGCGAGCTTGAACTCGCGCACCGGCACACGGCCCTCGATCGGCACGCGGATCGTCTCGCCGGGATTGGCGGGGTCGATCATCTGCGCCTGGATGCCGATGCGGCGGACCTGCGCCAGCACGCGTTTCGTGCCGTCCGGCATCGTCACCTCGAAGAGCGGCAGCGGCTGGGACTGGCCGGGAACCGTCACCTCCTTCTGCGACATCGGCAGCAGCGAAGGCGGGAATTCGAGCAGGCCGGCCTGCGTCTTGAACGAAGACATGCCGAGCCAGAGGACAGGGCCGAACATCAGCACGACGCCGAGCGCGAGATAGGCATAGGCCGCGATATCGGTCCAATGCCAGCGGCCGGGCTTGCGGCGGGCGGTGGCGAGCTTGGTCACGAGGCTCATGCTGCCCCCTTGCGGCGGCTCGCCGCGAGCTGGGCCAGCGTCAGCGCGAAGAGCACCACGCCGAGCACGACCGAGGCGGCGGCGGCCAGCCCGAAATTCTGGACCTGATTGGCGAAGGCCGTCTCGTAGATGTAGTGCACGATCATCAGCGTCGCGGTGCCGGGTCCGCCGCCGGTCAGGACGAAGACCTCGTCGAAGGTCTGCACGCCCTTGATCAGCGCGAGCACGATCACGACGATCATGTTCGGCCAGAGCAGCGGCAGGGTGATGCGCCAGAACATCCGCCAGCGTGGCGTCGCATCCATCTCGGCCGCTTCATAGAGATCGGCGGGGATGGCCTGCAGGCCGGCGAGCAGGATCAGCGTGTAGAAGCCCATATGGGCCCAGACCGAGACGAAGACGATCCAGAACATCGCCCAGCTCGGATCGACCAGGAAGAGGATGCGCTCGCCGCCGAGGGAGGTCAGCGCGGCGTTGAGCAGGCCGTCGCGCTGGAGGATCCACTTCCAGGTCAACGCGACCACCACCGGCGAGAGCAGCACGGGGAAGAAATAGACGGCGCGGAAGAAGCCGCGTCCGCGGATCTTCATGTTCAGCACGACCGCCGTCAGCAGCGAGAACAGCACCATCGCCGTCACCTGGAAGACGGTGAAGCGGGCCGTGTTGTAGACGCCGCGCCAGAAATGGTCCTCGCGGCAGGAAGAGGGATCGAGGAAGGAGCCGCAATCGAAGAGATAGGCGTATTGCTGCGCCCCGACATAGGGGCGCTCGCTCGGGAACAGCCCCGCCCCGCCCGTCACCGAAAAGACGAAGTTGATGACGAGCGGCAGGAAGACGAAGAGCGAGAAGAAGGCGAGATTGGGCAGGATGAAGACATAGGCCATCCGCCGCTCGCCGATCAGGCGCTGGAGCGCCCGCATCGGCCAGTCGACGAGCCGCATGACGAGCGCGAGCGGCGCGGCGAGAGTGCCTGCGGCGCCCGCGCCATCCCGGCGCGGATTTGTTTCAGCAGAGGCCATAAGTCTTACTTCTTGCGCTCGGCGATCTGCTGGGCGACGTCGGATTCGATGCGCTTATAGGCATCGTCGAGGCTGCCCTCGCCCGAGATCGCCTGACCGAGGCGGCTGATCACCGCATTGAAGATCACGCGGTTGTTGGCATAGCCCTGCAGCTTGTAGGCCGCCGGCGAGATCTGCGCGACCTGATCCGAGAAGACCTTGAGCGCGGCCTTGCCCTGCGGCGTCGCGCCGGCATAGTCGAGCCCCTTGGCGGCGATGCCGAGATGGCCAGGCACGAAGAGCGAGCGTGCATAGAACTCGCTCAGCACCGGCTCACTCGCCAGATAGTCCATCACCTTGGCGACGGCTTCCGGGCTCTTGGTCGTCTTGATCGCGACGAGGCCGGCGCCGCCCGGCATGGGCGAGCAGCCGCCCGCCCCGCAAGGCGAGGGCACCGCGACCCAGTCGAAGGCGTCGCCCACCGTCTTGTCGAACTGGGCGATCTGCCAGGAGCCGGACTGGTACATCACGACCTGGGCGTTCTTGAACTCGTCATTGGCGCCGCGATAGGCGGTGCCGGAGACCGAACCCCAGAGCTCCTTGGCCATGGTGCCGTTCTGGTGCCAGTCATAGACGAGCTTGGCGCCGCGCTTGAAGCCCTCGTCGATCACGGCCGGCTCGCCCTTGTCGTCGAAGACCTTGGCGCCTTCCGAGACCGCGACGGAGAAGAAGCGGTGACCGGAACGGTCCATGGCGAGCGGGAACGGCGCCTTGACCTTGGCCGCCACGTCCTTCACCGCCTTGCCCCACTCCTCCCAGGTCGCCTTCGGACCCGGCAGCGGCGTGCCGGCCTGCTCGAACAGGGTCTTGTTGACGAAGGGGCCGGTGACGGTGAGCTGCGTCATGAAGCCGGTGATCGCGCTGGAATCGCCCTCGGGGCGCATCCAGGGCAGGAACGGCCCGAAATTCTTCTCCCAGTAGGAGGCGTCCTTGAGATAGGGACGCATGTCGAGCGCGTAGCGGGCGACGCCGCCGAGATCGACGACGCGGGCGATGTCCGGCCCCTGCCCCGAGGCGAGCTGGACGGGCAGGTTCTCGGTGATCGCCTTGTAGGGCACCTGGTCAAGCACGACCTTGATGTCCTTGTTGCCAGCCTCGAAGCGCTTCAGCAGATCGGCGAGGACCTCGCCCTCGTTGCCGTCGGAATACCAGGCGATGCGCACCGTGGTCTGGGCGAATGCGGTCGAGGCCATGAGGCCGATCGCGAAGCCGGCCGTCGCGGCAACGGCGGAAATCCAGTGTTTCCTCTGCATGGGCTCCATCCCCTGAGCAATCGCGACGCCTCAACGAGCGTCTTGACATCTACTAAGGCAAACGTTTGCCTAGCTTGTCAACGGGGAGATGCGACAGCATTGCTGCGTGGGCCGGCTTTCCACCGGTGCGTAGCGGGAACCCCCATGGGAGGGCTGGCAGGGAAATGACGGCCAGGACGACGGCGAAACCGGGGAAGATCCGGCATGAGACAGCCTCGCTCGCGACAGTGGCGCGCGAGACCGGCGTCTCGGTCGCGACCGTCTCGCGCATCGTCAACGGCAAGAGCGGGCGTGCCTCGAGCGAGACCGTCGCGCGCGTCGCGGAGGCGATCGAGCGGCTCGGCTATCGCCCCAACCCCATCGGACGGGCGCTGCGCCGCCGGGCCAGCCGCGTCGTGGCAATGCTCTCGCCCAATCTCGACAACCCCGCCATGGCCGCGATCGCCGTCTCGACCGAAGCCGCGCTGCGCGATGCCGGCTACGTCATGATTCTCTGCGATACGCATGACCGCCCGGAGCTGCAGGACGACTATCTGCTGGCGATGCGCGACCAGCTCGTCGCCGGCTACATCATGGTCAGTGCCGTGCGCAGCCAGGGGCTGGAACAGGCGCTCGGGCGCGGCGATCCGATCGTCTTCGTGGCGCGGCGCAACCCCCTCGGCGGCGGCGCCTTTGTCGGGATCGACGACCGCGGCGCCGGCGCCGATGCGGCCGACTTCATGCTCGCGCGCGGGATCGAGCGCCCCGCCGTGCTGATGGCGGCCCAGAACATTTCGAGCACCGCCGAGCGCGCCGCCGGCTTCATCGAGCGGCTCGTCGCGCGCGGCGTTCCGGCGGACGCGATCCGCCGGGCAAGCGCGCCCGGCCTGTCGCATATCGAGATCGGTTATGCGGCGGCCCAGGCCCTCGTTCGGGATGGCGGCTGGCCGCAAGGCGCGCTCTGCGTCAGCGACCTGATCGCCTACGGCGCCTATCGGCTGGCGGCCGAGTCGGGCGTGGCGATCCCGCGCGACTGCATGCTGGTCGGTGTCGACGGCAACGCGATCAACAACTGGATCGCCCCCTGGCTGACCTCGATCCGGATTCCCTACGAGATCTTCGGCCGGCATGTGCTGGAGCAGTTGCGGCTGCAATGGAGCGGCGCGGCGACATCCGAGATCCACGTGCCGCATGAACCGCTGGCGGCAAAGCCATAGAGCAAGCGAGCACCGGCTTCAGAACGCGATCCCGACGATGCGCCGTTCGGCTTTCGGGCGGCCGCTTCTGTCGACCCTCAAAAGTGCGGGGATGGCGGCGGCTTCACCGCCCCCTTCTGCAACGACTGCCGCAATATAGGATGAGTGGTTTCGTGGAACGGCAGGTGCTCATGCCTCCAGCCCGAGGCATCCAATGCCGAGCGGTTCATGAGGATGATCTTGTACAGGACGCCGGAGCGCGTATAGCCGTCCTTCGGCGATGGCTCCACGATGCCATCAGCGACGAAGAAGCGTCGATGGAGCTTCTGATCATCCTCGAAAGCGACGATCATGCGCTTGGTCTGAGGCCCGAAATAGCCATCGACAGCAATCTCGGCACTCCTTTCGACAGGCCCCAAAGCGGGCGTGAAGCGCACGAAATTTGCCAGCTTCAAGAGCGTCTGCACCAGCAGGACATCGTCACGGGCGTTCGGCATCCTCGGCCCGACAGGGAACGAGACATTGTAGACCTGATGCATGCCCGTCAGGTCTGTCTGCATCGTATAAGCCATCAGACATCCCCGCATGTGCCCTTCATCAGGCTAGACGCATGCGAGAGGGCGCCGCGTCCACCAGATGAATGAAAAGCGCCCGATCAGGCGCCCTGATCGGCCGGATATGGCGACGTCTCCTCGATCACCGCGCGGGTCGCGGCGGCTCACATCGGTTGACCGCCAAACGGGGATCGCCGGCATGGCCGCGATCGGCGAAGAGGTCGGCAAGCGTGCGCTCGCTCTCGGGATGCAGGTGATCGCCCCGCGCGGTCGCGGAGCCTCTTGGACCGCCACCGAAATGACATGCTCGACATCGGGAAACGCGGTTGGCAAATGTGATTATTGCGTTTAATCATTCACTCAAATACAATAATTTGATACTGCCATGTAACGATACACGCAGCTTGCCGCAGAATGGAATGCAACAATCAACAAACTCTCGCCTCAGAATTTCGGTTACTTGTAACTATAAATTTGATTATGGCGGCGTTTTTTCGGCCGGAATTTTCCTTAAACGACCGAATAACATCGAAATTAAGACAGTAAAACGCAAGACAAAGAACTTCAATAAATAAGAATACCGACCAATACGGGACGAGACGCGGAGAGACAATGCCAAATCAACAGATTGCGCGCGGGGTCTTTCTGGCCGCCGTCGCGTTGTTCTTTGCCGTGAACGCGCTGCGCTATCCGATCGGCACCCTCGCCCATGCCGGTCCCGGGCTCTTCCCGCTCCTGATCTGCGCGCCGCTGCTGATCATAGCCCTGGCGACGATCGTGCAGGCGCGCCTCGCCGATCCGGAGCCTCTCCAGTTCAGCCCGCGGAACATCGCGCTGATCATGGCGAGCCTCATCGGCTTCGTCATCGCTTCCGAATATGTGAACGTGACCGTCGGCATCATCGTGCTGGTCTTCGTCGCCGGCTTCGCCGCCAACAGCTATTCCTGGATGCGCAACCTCAAGATCGCCATCGGCCTGATCGTCGTGGCCTTCATCTTCCAGCGCTTCCTCGGCCTGAATCTGAGGCTGCTGTGATGGAGGTGCTCAACAACCTCGCCTTCGGCTTCGGCCATGCGCTGACGCCCGAGAACCTGCTCTACTGCGCCATCGGCTGCGTCGTCGGCACGCTGGTCGGGCTGCTGCCGGGCCTCGGCCCACTGGCCACGATCAGCCTGCTCCTGCCGCTGACCTACTCGATCCCGACCGGCGGCGCGCTGATCATGCTCGCCGGCATCTATTACGGCGCGCAATATGGCGACAGCGTCAGCGCGATCACCATGAAGATCCCGCATGCCTCGAGCATCGTGGCCTGCATCGACGGCTACCAGATGACACTCAAGGGCAAGACGGGGCTCGCCCTGTTCACCGCTGGCGTGTCGAGCTTCATCGGCGGCACCGTCGCGATCGTGGTGCTGGCCTCGCTTGCGCCGACGCTCGGCACCATCGCCCTGAAATTCGGCCCGACCGACTACTGCGCGCTGATGCTGTTCGGCTTCTTCTGCGTCAGTTTCGTCACCACCGGCAGCCTGCTGAACGGGATGGCGATGTGCTTGCTCGGCGTGCTGCTCGGGCAGGTCGGCACCGATCTGGAGACCGGCCTCGAGCGCTTCACCATGGGCCTGCCCTCGCTCGTCGACGGCGTCAGCCTGGTCAGCCTCGCGCTCGGCTGCTTCGGCATCGCCGAGATCACCAAGAACCTCGATGCGAAAGAGGAACGCACGCCGTTCAACGGCAAGATCAAGCTGATGCCGACCTGGCCGGAGTTCAAGCGCATCATCCCGAGCGCCCTGCGCGGCAGCGTGGTCGGCTCCTTCCTCGGCATCCTGCCGGGCGGCGGGCCGACGATCGCCCAGTTCGCGGCCTACGGCCTCGACAAGAAGGTCAGCAAATACAAGGACGAGATCGGCTCTGGTGCGATCGAGGGCGTCGCCGGCCAGGCCGCGGCCGACGAGGCGGCGGCGCGCACCAGTTTCATCCCACTGATGAGCATCGGCATCCCCGAGAACGCGGTGATGGCGCTGATGATGGCCGCCTTCATCATCAAGGGCATCCAGCCCGGCCCGAACATGATCGCCAAGCATCCGGACCTGTTCTGGGGGCTGGTCGCGAGCATGTGGATCGGCAACTGCTTCCTGCTGCTGCTGAACGTGCCGCTGGTCCGCTTCTGGCTCTCGGTCTTCAAGATTCCTTACAACGTGCTTTTCCCGTCGATCCTGTTCTTCTGCTGCATCGGCACCTTCAGCATCAACAACAGCCTGCACGACATCTACACCACCGCCGCCTTCGGCCTGATCGGCTACATCATGATGCGGCTGTCCCTCGACCCGGCGCCGCTGATGCTCGGCTTCATCCTCGGGCCGATGCTGGAGGAGTATTTCAGGCGCTCGATGCTGCTCAGCCGCGGCAGCTTCCTGACCTTCTTCGAACACCCGATCAGCGCGACGCTGCTCAGCATCCTCGGGCTGTTCATCGCCTGGCAGATCTACGCCACGCTGAAGGGGCGGCGCACCACGCTCGCCCCCGCCGATCCGCACGCCGCGTCGGGCTGACCCAAGCCGCCAATCCTGGAGCATTTCCGCGTTTCTCCGAATCGCGGAAATGCTCCATCTCTTTGTTTTATCGCATTTTCTTCACGCGCACCGGTATCCGTTTCGCTCGAAAATGCTCTAGCCGCGCTTCTGGTTGTAGACGTCGAGGCAAACGGCACCGAGCAGCACCAGGCCCTTGATGACCTGCTGATAGTCGATGCCGATGCCCAGGATCGACATGCCGTTGTTCATCACGCCCATGATCAGCGCGCCGATCACGGCGCCCGAGACGCGGCCCACGCCGCCATAGGCCGAGGCGCCGCCGATGAAGCAGGCGGCGATGACGTCGAGCTCGAAGCCGAGGCCGGCCTTGGGCGTCGCGGTGTTGAGGCGCGCGGCGAAGATCAGCCCTGCCAGCGCCGCCAGCACGCCCATATTGACGAAGGCGAGGAAGGTCAGCCGCTCGGTCCTGACGCCCGAGAGCTTGGCGGCACGCGCATTGCCGCCGACGGCGTAGATCTGGCGGCCGATCGTCGTGCGCGTCGTGACGAAGGCGTAGAGCGCGATCAGCACCCCCATCACCACGAGAACATTGGGCAGACCGCGATAGGAGGCGAGCAGATAGCTGGCGTAGAGGACGATCCCCGCGAAGATCGCGGTCTTGGCGATGAAGAAGCTCCAGGGCTCGACGGGAATGTCGTGCTCCTGCTGGCGCCTGCGGCTCTTCAGGTTGATGACGACGAGCAGCAGGGCCAGCGCCACGCCCAGCAGCATCGAGGTCGGCTGCAGGCCCTGAATCTTGTCGAACAGATCGACGATGAAACCGGAAGAGAGCTTCTGGAACTCGGCCGGGAACGGCCCCACCGACTGGCCCTGCAGGATCGCCAGCGCCAGCCCCTTGAAGACGAGCATGCCGGCCAGCGTGACGATGAAGGACGGTATCTTGAAATAGGCGACCCAGTAGCCCTGCGCGGCCCCGATCAGGCCGCCCAGCGCCAGGCAGATCAGCGTCGCCGGGACGAAATGCATGCCGTACTGCACCATCAGGACGGCGGCGACCGCGCCGACCGCGCCGGCGACCGAGCCGACCGAGAGATCGATATGGCCGGTGACGATGACCAGCAGCATGCCCAGCGCCATGACGACGATGAAGCTGTTCTGCAGGATCAGGTTGGTCAGGTTGAGCGGCAGCAGCAGCTTGCCGCCGGTCACGACCTGGAAGAACAGCATGATCGCGACGAGCGACATCAGCATGCCGTATTCGCGCAGGTTTCCGCCCTTGGGCCTGGCGGTTTCGGCCCGGGCCGCGGCGGGTTTGACGATGCCGTCGTTCTGGACGTCGGTGCTCACGCTCTTGCCTCCCGGTTGCGCATGATGGCGCGCATGATCTTTTCCTGTGTCGCCTCGGCGGCTGGGAACTCGCCGACGAAGGCGCCCTCGTTCATCACGCAGATGCGGTCGCAGATGCCCAGAAGCTCCGGCATCTCCGACGAGATCACCACGACGCCGCGCCCGGCATCGGCCAGCTCGTTGATGATGCAGTAGATTTCATATTTGGCACCGACGTCGATGCCGCGCGTCGGCTCGTCGAGGAAGAGCACCTTGGGATCGGTGAAGAGCCATTTCGACAGAACGATCTTCTGCTGGTTGCCGCCCGAGAGCTGGCCGGCCTCCTGATAGACGCTGGCGCAGCGAATCCGCATGCGGCTGCGATAGGCATTGGCGACCTTCAGCTCGGCCATGTCGTCGACCACGCCCGAGTGCGCGACCTCGGGCAGGTTGGTCAGCGTGATGTTCTTGCGGATGTCCTCCGCCAGGATCAGGCCGAGTTCCTTGCGATCCTCCGTCACATAGGCGAGACCGGCCGCGATCGCTCCGGGCACGTCGGACAGCTCGATCGGCCGGCCTTCCAGCCGCGCCGTGCCGGAGGCCTTGCGGCCATAGGAGCCGCCGAAGACGCTCATCGCGAATTCGGTGCGACCGGCCCCCATCAACCCGGCAATGCCGACGATCTCGCCGCGCCGGACGTGGAAGTTCACGTTCCGGACGACCTTGCGATGGGTGTCGAGCGGATGGAACACGGACCAGTCCTCGATCTCCAGCACCGTCTCGCCGATCTTCGGCTCGCGCTGCGGGTAGCGATGCGCCAGATCGCGATCCACCATGGCGCGGATGATGCGATCCTCCTCGACAGGGCCGGCGCGGCAGTCGAGCGTGTCGACGCAGCGGCCGTCGCGCAGCACGGTGATCCGGTCGGCGACGCGGGAGACCTCGTTGAGCTTGTGCGAGATCAGCACGGAGGCGATGCCCTGGGCCTTGAATTCGAGCAGCAGGTCCAAGAGCGCCTCGCTGTCGCGCTCGTTGAGGCTCGCCGTCGGCTCGTCGAGGATCAGCACGCGCAGGTTCTTGGCCAGCGCCTTGGCGATCTCGACGAGTTGCTGCTTGCCGATGCCGAGATCGGCGATGCGCGTATCGGGCGCCTCGTCGAGCCCGACCCTGGCCAGCAGCGTCTGCGTCCCGCGATAGACGGCGCTGCGGTCGATCATCCCCATCCGGGTCGGAGGATCGGCGAGATAGATGTTTTCGGCGATCGTCATCAGCGGGATCAGCGCCAGTTCCTGATGGATGATGATGATGCCGAGCGCTTCCGATTCATTGATGTCGCGGAAGCGCCGCTCCTCCCCCTCGAACAGGATCGAGCCCTCGTAGGAGCCGTGCGGATAGACGCCGCTCAGCACCTTCATCAGCGTCGACTTGCCCGCGCCGTTCTCGCCGACGAGGGCATGGATCTCCCCGGGTTCGACGGTGAAGGACACATCGTTCAGCGCCTTCACACCGGTGAAGGATTTGGAGATGCCGCGCATTTCCAGCACAGGGCTCATGGTGGTTCTCCCGCCTTCGGGCCGGTGGATGAGGCCCGGCAGCGAAGCCGGGCCTCAGGCGTCACTTGACCTGCGAGGCCTTGTAGTAGCCGGAGCCGATCAGGACCGGTTCCCAGTTCGACTTGTCGACCACCACGGGCGTCAGCAGATAGGACGGCACGACCTTGACGCCGTTGTTGTAGGTCTTGGTGTCGTTGACCTTGACCTCCTTGCCCGACAGCATCGCATCGACCATGTCGGCGGTGACGCGGGCGAGTTCGCGGGTGTCCTTGAAGATCGAGGCATATTGCTCGCCGGCGATGATCGACTTCACCGAAGGCACCTCGGCATCCTGGCCGGAGACGATCGGCATCTTCTGCCCGCCCGACCCGTAGCCGACGCCCTTCACCGAGGAGAGGATGCCGATCGAGATGCCGTCATAGGGCGAGAGCACGGCATCGAGCTTCTTGTTCGCGTAAAAGGCGCTCAGGAGGTTGTCCATGCGGGCCTGGGCGGTGGCGCCGTCCCAGCGCAGCGTCGAAACCTTGTCCATGCCCATCTGGCCGCTGGCGACGACGAGCTTCTTCTCGTCGATCAGCGGCTTCAGCACCGACATGGCGCCATCGTAGAAGAAAAAGGCGTTGTTGTCGTCGGGCGAGCCGCCGAAGAGCTCGATGTTGAACGGGCCCTTGGCTTCGGGCAGGCCGAGCCCCTTCAGCAGGGATTGAGCCTGCAGCACGCCGACCTGGAAATTGTCGAAGGTCGCGTAGTAGTCGACGTTCGGCGTGCCCCTGATCAGCCGGTCATAGGCCACGACCTTGATACCCTGCGCCTTGGCCTGGGCCAGCACGTCGGACAGGGTCGAGCCGTCGATCGCCGCGATCACCAGGACCTTGGCGCCCTTGGTGATCATGTTCTCGATCTGCGAGAGCTGGTTGGGGACGTCGTCCTCGGCATATTGCAGATCGGTGTCGTAGCCGCGCTCCTTGAGCACCTTCACGATGTTGTCGCCGTCGGCGATCCAGCGCGCGGAGGATTTCGTCGGCATGGCGATGCCGACCGTCGGCTTGCTCTGTGCGGCGGCGGAGTGCGGCTGGCCCATGGCGAAGGCCGCGAGCGTCAGAGCGGAGAGAAGTGTCGTCAGGCGTTTCATACTGGACTCCCGGGTTGTGAAAGGGTCGGCCGCATTCGCGGACCGGTTTCTTGGCGGCGGGTCGGCCGCTGATCGTTCAGGGCGGGCTGGCTGCGTCTGACGCGGTCAGGATCCTCCCCAGCGCAAACTCGGCTCCGCACGTCCGATGGCCCCGACCTCGGCCAGAAAGGTCCGCCCGTGGTCGGGGTCGGCGGCGCGGGCATCCGCATTCATGTTCTCATGGGCCGAGGTGACCAGCAGGCGGTCGAAGCGCGGCCCGACGAAAACCGGGCAGCTCGGCTGGCGCGCCGGCATCGCGATGCTGCGCAACCGCTCGCCGCGCGGCGAATAGACGTCGACGCAGCCGCCACCCCAGATCGCGCACCAGATCAGGCCCTGCGCATCGGTGACGGCGCCGTCGAGGCCGCCGGCGGCCTCCCGCTTGTGCAGGATCGCGGGCGCCTCGACCGGGAGGCCGGTCGCAGGGTCGAGCACGACACGATAGAGCGCGTTCTCGCGGGTGTCCGCGAAATAGCCGGTGGCGCCATCCGGCGAGAAGCAGATGGCGTTGGGAATGGTCAGGCCGCTGAAGAGCAGCGACAGCTTCCCGTCGCGGAACGCATGGATCGCACCGGCGCCGGCTGCTGCAGCACGGCCCATCGTGCTGACCCAGAAGGTGCCGCTGTGATGGACACGCGCATCGTTGGAACGGATGGGACCGTCCTTGCCGACGAGTTCGGCGACCCGGCTCAGCTTTCCGCTCGCGATCTCGCGCAGATAGAGCCCGTCCTCGGCCGCGAGCATCTGGCGCCCGGCATCGATCCGCGCCAGCGCGCTGGCCATGACCGGCAGATCGTGGATCGTGATGCGACCGGTTTCCAGATGCGCCTCGAACAGACGGCGCTCGAGGATGTCGAACCACCAGGCCGTGTCGCTCCCGGCATCGTAGCTCGGGCCTTCGCCAAGATGGCAGCGCTCCATGCAGAGCACCGAGACCGGAACCGTCTCGGGCGCGGTCATCTGCGAAGGCGGTGTGTGAAGCATGGTCATGCGCGCATGCCTCCGTCGCGGGCGGTGGAGAAACGATAGATCGAGACGTGGCGATAGGTCTCGCCCGGATCGAGCCGCGCCGAGGGAAAGTCGCCGCGGTTGGGAGCCTCCGGCCAGGCCTGCGGCTCCAGGCAGAACGCATCGGACTGGCGGTGCAGGCGCCCGTATTTTCCCGGCGCGGCACCATCGAGGAAGTTGCCCGAATAGAACTGCAACCCCGGCTGGTTCGTCAGCAGTTCCATGACCCGCCCCGAAGACGTTGCCTCGACACGGGCGGCGAGGCGCGGCTGCGCTGATATGCCGAGGCAGAAATTATGGTCGTAGCCGCGCCCGGCGCGCAACTGGGCGTCGTCCTCGCGGATGCGCGCGCCGACCGCCGCGCCCGATCTGAAGTCGAAGGGCGTTCCCGCGACCGGACGCGGTGGCCCCGGCAACGGGATCGCCTCGGCATTCGTCGGCAGGAAGCTGTCGGCGGCCAGCGTCAGGACATGGTCGAGAATGTCCCCGCCCGCAGCGACGCCATCGAGATTGAAGAAACTGTGATTGGTCAGGCTGACCACGGTTGGACGGTCGGTCACGGCTTCATAGCTGATCGTCAGCTCACCGGGGGCCGACAGGCGAAAGCTCACACGCACGTCGAGCGAGCCGGGAAAACCGCTCTCGCCATCGGGGCTCACATGACGAAGCGTGACGGCCGGAGTGTCGCTCTCCTCGATCGCTTCGACCGACCACAGCACCCGATCGAATCCGCCCGGACCGCCATGAAGCGTGTTCGCGCCGTCATTGGCCGGCAGCGCGATGCGCTCGCCGTCGAGCGTGAAGGCGGCACCGGCGATGCGGTTGGCGAAGCGCCCGATCGTGGCGCCGTAGAAATCCCGCCGGGCTTCATAACCGTCGGCATCGTCATGGCCGAGCACGATATCGGCGATCGCCCCCCTCGCGTCGGGCACGAAGAGCGCCTGCAGCGCCGCGCCATAGGTGATGATCCGGGCCTCGAAACCGCCGGCACCACGAAGCGTCACGCGCTCGACCGCGCGCCCGTCGGCAAGCGTGCCGAAGCCGTCTCGCGTGATGGCGGGCGTCGGTTTCACCATGAGAACGGTGCCGCCTTGGTCCGGCGCCCCAGCATGAAGGCGTCTGCGACATGGCCGAGCGGGGCAAGATCGACGTCGCAGGCGCCGCGCCCGATCAAATCGACGAAATGCCGGTAGATGCCGGCATATTCGGCTTCCTTCTCATCGACCAGCACCGCGCCGTCACGCGTCAGCCGCGCACCGCCCGAGGAGAGCAGCAGCCGGCCGCCGGCGCTGTCGATCGCGATGTCCCAGCTCTGCGGGCCGGTCTGGAGGAAGTCGAAGACGGCATGGATGGGCAGGCCGGTCGCATCCGTGAAATCCAGCTCGGCCGCGATGGGGGCGGCGCGGTTCTCGGGGAAGGCGAGCGTGGCTCCCGTGAGGAACAGCGGGCGCGGCAGGATGCGCGTCAGGATCGACAAGGCGTTGATGCCGGGGTCGAAGACGCCGAGCCCGCCGGGCTCGAAGATCCAGTCCTGGCCGGGATGCCAGACGCGGACATCCTCTTTCCACGTGATCTCGACGGAGCGCGGTGCATGGGCGGCCAGAAAATCGCGGGCGGGCTCGACGGCCGGGGCAAAGCGCGAATGCCAGGTGGCGAACAGGGTCAACCCGGCCTCCCTTGCGGCATCGACCAGCGGCGCAATCTCGCTCACCGTCGCGCCGGGCGGCTTTTCCAGGAGCACATGCTTGCCGGCTGCGAGCGCCTGCGCCGCCTGGGCGCGGCGGCCCTGCGGCGGCGTGCACAGCGCCACCGCCTCGATTTCGGGAGCCTCGGCCAGGAGCGCCTCCAGCGTGTCGAAATGGGCGACGCCGTCGAGCGTGGCATTCCGGCTGGCGATGGCGGCGAGCGCGATGCCCGGCGTCGCCGCGATCGCCGGCAGATGCTGGTCGCGGGCGATCTTGCCGAGGCCCACGATGGCGAGGCGGATCGGATTCACGCTCAGCGCCCCCAACGCAGCACGACCGGATCGAGCCGCCGGGCGATCTCGATCAGTCCGGCGCGGGTGGCGGGATGCATCGCCGGCAGCGGCGCGCGCAGCGTCTCGTGCGCGATGACGCCGCCCTCCTTCATCAGCGCCTTGCAGGCGGCGAGCCCGCATTGGCGGTTCTCGTAGTTGATCAGCGGCAGCCAGCGCTGATAGGCGTCGATCGCCTCGTCGCGCCGGCCCGCGAAATAGGGGTCGGTGATCTGGCGGATGCCGTCGGGATAGCCACCGCCCGTCATCGCGCCCGTCGCACCGGCATCGAGATCGGCCATCAGCGTGATCGCCTCCTCACCGTCCCAGGGTCCCTCGATCGCGGCACCGCCGGCTTCGATCAGAGCGCGCAGCTTGGCGGCGGCCTGGGGCACCTCGATCTTGAAATAGGCGAGGTTTTCGATCTCCTTGGCCATGCGGGCGAGGAACGGCACCGATAATGGCGTGCCGGCCACCGGCGCATCCTGAACCATGATCGGGATCGAGATCGCATCGGAGACGTGGCGGTAGAAATCGTAGATCGAGGCTTCTGGCACGCGGAAGGTCGCGCCATGATAGGGCGGCATGACCATGACCATCGCCGCGCCCAGATCCTGCGCGCGGCGCGAGCGCTCGGCGCAGACGAAGCTGGAAAAATGCGTGGTGGTGACGATCACCGGGACGCGGCCGGCGACATGCTCGAGAACGGTGACCATCACCCGCTCGCGCTCCTCGTCGGTGAGCACGAACTGCTCCGAGAAATTGGCGAGGATGCACAGCCCGTGCGAGCCGGCATCGATCATGAAGTCGACGGCGCGCTTCTGGCCTTCGAGATCGAGCCGCCCCTCAGCGTCGAACACGGTGGGAGCGACCGGAAAGACGCCTTTGTAGGTCTGCGCGGCGGAAAGCTTCGGCATCTGTCACCTTCATGGGTTGTCGTGCGGACCGGCAAAGCCGGGGCGCGCGGGTCGTGCTGTCTGCGTATTCATTCGGCTGCGCCGTGACGGCGCAAACCGTCGAAGATCACACCGGTCATCGCCGCGGCGGCCGCATCGGCGTCGCGGGCGGCGATCGCCTCGACGATGCGCCCATGCGCCGCCACGGAAATCTCGTACTCGCTCTCGTCGACCGGCGCGCTCAAAAGGAAGGACGCCCGCAAGGCCGCCTCGACGACCGCACCGATGGAGCGCATGAACGGATTGCCGGAGGCATTGGCAACGAGCAGGTGCAGGCTGAGATCCGCCTCGGCGAAGCCGGGCGCCTCCCGTGCCGATTCGATCCGCATCCTGTCGATCGCAGCGGCCATCAGCGCGAGGTCGGCCTCGGTCCGACGCTCGGCGGCGAGCGCGGCGGCGCGCGGCTCCACCGCCAGACGGATATCGGCGAGGTCACGCAGGAAGCGCTTGTCGATGCCGCCGTCGAGATGCCAGGCCAGCACATCGGCGTCGAACATGTTCCAGGCGGCGCGCTCGCGCACCACCGTGCCGATCCTGGCTTTGGTGCTGAGCAGCCCCTTGGCGACCAGCGTCTTGACGCTCTCCCGCAGGACCGGGCGCGAAACGCGGAAGCGCAGGATCAGCTCGGCATCGCCGGGGATCTTGGTCCCTTCCGGGTAGCGCCCTGCGATGATGTCGATGCCGATGGTGCGCGCCACCTCGGCATGGTTGGAATGCCCGCGCCTGGCGGGAATGACGAGGAGCGGGTTCATGGCGAGGTGACCCCGGCAGGGCGCCGGCGCCGCGCCACATGGAGCGTCGCCTGCTGGAACGCGATGAAGGCGAACAGCAGGAGGCCGGTCGCGATCTTCGCCCACCAGCTCGAAAGCGTGCCGTCGAAGGTGATGTAGGTCTGGATCAGGCCCTGGATCAGCACTCCGACGAAGGTGCCGAAGACGAAACCGTAGCCGCCCGACAGGAGCGTGCCGCCAATCACCGCCGCCGCGATCGCGTCGAGCTCGACCCCGACCGCCGAGAGCGAATAGCCACTCGAGGTGTAGAGCGAGAAGACGATGCCGGCGACACCGGCGAGAACGCTGGAGAGCGTGTAGATCGCGACCGTGGTGCGGCCGGCATCGATGCCCATCAGCGCCGCCGAGCCGCGGCTGCCGCCCAGCGCGTAGACATTGGCGCCGAAGCGCGTGAAATGCAGCAGCGCCGCGCCGGCGAGCACCACCGCCAGCATGATCATCGCCGGGACGGTGAGGCGCGCTCCCCCACCCAGGCGCAAGGCGTTGTCCGCGAGATCGGCATAGAGCGGCGCGTTGATCGGGATCGACTCGGTCGAGAGCAGGAAGCTCGCGCCGCGTGCCAGGAACATGCCCGCCAGGGTCACGATGAAAGCCGGCAGCTCGAAATACTGGATCGCAGCCCCCATCAGGGCGCCATACAGCGCGCAGATGACGAGGATCAGCGCGAAGGCCGCCACAGGCGGGATGCCGGCACGCTCGATCGCCAGGGCCAGGAACACGGTCGTGAAGCCGATCACCGCGCCGACCGAAAGATCGATCCCGCCCGAGATGATCACGAAGGTCATACCGACCGCGACGATGCCGAGAAAGGCATTGTCGGTCAGGAGGTCCATCACCACCCGGAGCGAGGCGAAATTCGGAAAGGCGATCGCGCAGGCGAGGAAGCCGAGGAGGAAGACGACCGTGGTGGCGGCAAGCGGCATGAAGCGGATCATCGGCTTTTCCCGCGCAGAAACATGGCCAGGCCCGACAGCCGCGGCGACTGCGCCAGCAGCACGGCAAGCACCACCATCGCCTTGACGATCAGGTTCGTCTCCGGCGGGAAGCCCGACAGCAGGATGCCGGTGTTCATCGCCTGGATGATCAACGCGCCGACCACCGCCAGCACCAGGCTGAAGCGGCCGCCGAGCAGCGAGGTGCCCCCGATCACGACCGCGAGGATGGCGTCGAGCTCGAGCCAGAGCCCGGCATTGTTGGCGTCGGCGCCGAGGATGTCGGCCGCGGCGACGACGCCGGCCAGCGCGGCGCAGAGGCCGCACCAGACATAGGTCGCGACGGTGATCAATCGCGTGCCGACGCCCGCCAGAGCGCTCGCCTTGGCATTCGCGCCGGTTGCTTCGATCAGCAGCCCGAGCGCGGTGCCGCGCACGATGACGAGCGTCAGCACCAGCATCGCCAGAGTCAGGACCACGGGCGGCGGCAGGCCCAGCACCGAGCCGCCGCCGAACCAGGCGAGCGACGGCGAGGTGAAGGTGACGATGCGCCCCTCGGTGATCAGCTGGGCGATGCCGCGCCCCGCCACCATCAGGATCAGCGTCGCGACGATGGGCTGGATGCCGAACACCGCCACGAGGATGCCGTTCCACAGCCCGCACAGAAGGCCGGCTCCCAGGGCCGCGGCCAACACCACAGGCAGCGAATGGCTGTCCGCGAGGCTGGCTGCGATGGCCCCCGCGATGGCCATCACGGCCCCCACCGAGAGATCGATGCCGCGCATGGCGACGACCAGGACCATGCCGAGCGACAGGAGCGCCACCGGCGCGCCGCGGTTCAGCACGTCGATCAGGCTCCCGAACAGCCGGCCATCCTGCAGGCGGATCTCGAAGAATTGCGGCGAGACCAGCCAGTTTAGCGCGAGGATGGCCAGCAGCGCCGCGACCTGCGACGTGCCGATACGGGGCAGACGGAAGGGCATGGCGCTCATCAGGCTGCCTGCGATGCGTCGGCGGCGATCGCGCCCAGGATGCCGGAGACGCTGAGCGCGTCGCCCGTCAGGCGCGCGACATGGGCCCGGTCACGCAGCACGATCACCTCGTCGGCATAGGTCACGATCTCCTCGAGTTCCGAGGAGACGATCAATAGCGCCATGCCCTCGGCACAGAGCTTGCGGATGAGCTGGATGATCTCGGCATGGGCGCCGACATCGATGCCGCGCGTCGGCTCATCGAGGATCAGCAGGCGTGGCTCCGTCGCGAGCCAGCGGGCGAGCAGGGCCTTCTGCTGGTTGCCGCCCGACAACAGGCCGATCGGACGTTCGGGGTCGGGCGGGCGGATGTCGAGCAATTCGATGAAGCGGCGCGCGATCGCATCCTGCTCGCGGCGCGACAGCGGCTTCAACACGCCGCGCCGGGCCTGCAGCGCCAGGACGATGTTCTCGCGCACGCTCAGTTCGGCGACGATGCCCTCGGTCTTGCGCTCCTCCGGACAATAGCCGAAGCCCAGCCGCAGCGCCTCGCCCGGGCTCGCGAGCCCGACCTGACGGCCGGCGACCGTCGCCGAGCCATGATCGGCGCGCTCGGCACCGAAGACGAGGCGGGCCGTTTCGGTACGGCCCGAGCCGAGCAGGCCGGCCAGCCCGACGACGCGGCCCTTTTGCAAGGTGAGGTCGAAAGGCTCGACATAGCCGGCCTTGCCGAAGCCGGAGAAGATCGCAAGGGTCTCCCCGCCGTCGCGATGGGGCGGGCGCACATGGGTTGCCTCGCTGAGCTCGTGTCCGAGCATCATGGTGACGAGGTCCATGCGCGGCATCTCGGCGACAGCAGCCGTTCCGGCGAGCCGGCCGTTGCGCAGCACCGTGATCCGGTCGCAGATGGCATAGACCTGATCGAGGAAATGGGTAACGAAGACGATGCCGATGCCGCGCGCCCGGAGCTGGCGCATGACGGCGAACAGCACCTCGACCTCATGGGCGTCGAGACTCGCGGTCGGCTCGTCGAGGATCAGCACGCGCGCCGAGAGGTCCACCGCTCGCGCGATCGCGACGATATGCTGGACCGCGACCGAATAGCGCTCAAGCGGGAGCGACACGTCGATATCGAGGCCGAACTCGGCCATGAGCGCCCGCGCGCGCCGCCGCATCTCACCTTCGCGGACGAAGCCGAGACGGGTCGGCTGGCGCCCCAGGAAGAGGTTCTGGGCAACGGAGAGGTTGGGCGCGAGATTGACCTCCTGATAGACGGTGGCGATGCCCGCCTTCGCGGCCTCCTTCGCCGAACGGGGCGCGATCTCCTCGCCGTTCAGCGTCAGGCTGCCCGCATCGCGCTGCACCACGCCGGTCATCGTCTTGATCAGCGTGGATTTGCCTGCCCCGTTCTCGCCCAGCAAGGCATGAATCTCGCCCGCATGCAGGGTGAAATCGACATGGTCGAGCGCGACGAAGCCGGCGAAGGACTTGCAGAAGCCGGTGGCGGTCAGGAGAGGAGATGCTTGAGGCTGGTCCATGAAACGGCTTTGCGCAACGGGAGGACGGCCGCTTTCCGCCGGGGCATGCCACGCTGAAAGCCGCAAGCGCCGAGGCAGAAGGGGATGACGACGCGCCGGCTCGAGACCGGCGCGCCGCTACTTCGGCTCAGTAGCCGAGACCCTTCTTGCTGTCGTAGATCGCCTTGGGATTGTCGGAAGCCGTGTAAAGCTTCGATTCCGTCTGGATCCATTTCGGCGGCACGGTGCCCTTGGCCTTGTAGGCGACGAGCGCGTCGAGGGCGGGCCCGGCCATGTTCGGCGTCAGCTCGACCGTGGCGTTGGCCTCGCCCGCCGCCATCGCCTTGAAGATGTCCGGCACGGCGTCGATCGAGACGGTCAGGATGTCCTTGCCGGGCTTCAGGCCGGCTTCCTTCATCGCCTGAATGGCACCGACCATCATGTCGTCATTATGCGCGTAGACGGCGCAGATCGACTTGCCGCCGCCTTCGGCCTTGATGAAGCTCTCCATCACCTCCTTGCCCTTGGCACGGGTGAAGTCACCAGTCTGGCTGCGGACGAGCTTGATGTTGGCCTGACCGGCGATGCCGTTCTCGAAGCCCTTCTTGCGGTTCGTCGCGACGCTGGCGCCGACCGTGCCCTGGAGTTCGACGACGTTGCAGGGCTTGGATCCGACGGTCTTCACCAGCCAATCGCCGGCGACCTTGCCCTCATGCACGCTGTCGGAGGTGACGGCCGTGAGATAGAGGTCCTTGCCGGCGGGATCGATGTCGCGATCAAGCAGAACGACCGGAATCTTGGCCTCCTTGGCCTCCTTCAGCACGCTGTCCCAGCCTGTCGACACCACCGGGGCGAGGAACACGGCATCGACGCCCTGGGCGATGAAGGACCGGATCGCCTTAATCTGGTTCTCCTGCTTCTGCTGGGCGTCGGCGATCTTGAGGGTGACGTTGCGCCGCTTGGCCTCCGATTTGGAAACCGTGGTTTCAGCTGCGCGCCAGCCCGATTCCGAGCCGATCTGCGAGAAGCCGACGGTCAGGTCCTTGGCCTGCGCATTGGCCGACATGGCGCCCGCAATCGCAGACGCGATCAAAATGCCCTTGAGCTTCATCATGATCCTCCTTGGGTGAGCCACGCCGCTTGATACGGCTTGTTGTTCCTCCTTATGGCACAGGCGCAGAGGCGGAGGAATAGTCATATTGTTTGACTATTGGATGATGATCGCGCGGGCCGGGAAGCGACGTCGGCAGATCCGGCTCGAGCGCGGCCTCGCGGGCCAGCGCGGGCCATTCCGGCCGGATCGGCGGTGAAGGCCGCGCGCCGGGATCAGCCTTGTGTCTCGCAGCCAAGCCGCTTCAACGTCTCCTCGACCCAGCTCCGATCGTAGCGGCGCTCCTCGATCGCGCGCCTCTGCTTCTGCTCGACCTGCTGCTTGGCCTGCGCGGCAGCGAAGATCGTCTCCGTCTCGTCGTAGGGCACGCAGAGCAGACCGTCCTCGTCGCCGATGACCAGATCGCCGGGTTCGATCACCATGCCGTCGAGCGCGATCGGCACGTTGATCTCGCCGGGGCCGTCCCTATAGGGGCCGCGATGGGTGATTCCGGCGGCGTAGACCGGGAAGTCATGGGCGGCGATCCAGCCCGCATCGCGGATCGCGCCGTAGAGCACCATGCCGGCAATGCCGCGCGTCTGCGCATAGGCCGCCATCAGCTCGCCGATCAGGGCGTTGGTGAGATCGCCGCCGCCATCGACCACGACGACGTCGCCCGGCGCCGCCAGGTCGATCGCCCGGTGGATCATCAGATTGTCGCCCGGGCGCGTCTTCACGGTGAGCGCCGGCCCGGCCAGCATCCCGCCCTTGTGCATCGGGCGCAGCCGCGGCCCACCCGCCGTCATGCGCGACATCGAATCGCTGACATTGGCCACGGGCAGCGAACGGAAACGCGCGACGACCTCGGCGCTCACGGCACGCTCACGCTTCAGGATGCGGAAACCGATCATATCGACCTCGTCTGGCGGGAGAAAATGGATGAGAGCCCGAAGGGGCCGGCAAAGCGCCACAGCATCGACCTGAATATCGTATTCAGCCCGATGCTGCGCACCATTGTTTTCGTATCGGCTTTTCCCGAAAGCCGCATTCACCCACCTTCAGCCGAGCCGCGACTGCTCGCGAAACTGACGCGGTGTGACGCCGGCCATCCTCCTGAAGGCGCGGCTGAAATGCGCCGGATCCGTGTAACCGGAGGAAAAAGCGACGTCGATGATCCTGCAATCGGTGTCGCGCAGCAGCTTGCTCGCATTTTCGTATCTGACGGTGTCGAGGAGGTCCGAATAGGAGAGACCGAGATGGGCGAGCCTGCGCTGAAGCGTCCGGATGCTGATACCCGCGATCTCGGCGACGTCGGCAAGAGCGGTTGTTCCCTCGTCGAGATAGGCCGGAAGCATCAGCTTGAGAAGATCGACGATATTGTAGGCGGACGGGCCGTCCTCATTGTCGGGTGGCGGCGCAAACGAGGCGGCCGAACGGTTTGGGAGGCCGAGCAGCATGGTCGGTACTCTGATCCAAGCGGCATGCTGGCCCGATAAAAACCGCACATTCGGCCAGCAGGATCGCGTCGCAGGGCTTGGCCCATAAGACGATTCAAAGCCGATCGCCGCCGGCATCCAGTCGGACCCTGCGAATTGCCGGACGATGTAGACCGAGAAGATGTTCTGGATCCACTGCGCGTGTTTCAGCTGCAGGGGCCATGGCCCGGTGAGCCTGCTGCAGACCCGCACGTGATCCGTGTCATGTTCGATCCACATGCTCAGGATGGTGTCTTCTCCTGACGCCTCGCGGCAGGCGTGCCGGAGCGCGACGAGCAGCGTCGGTGAATGCGCGATGAAGGCCCGCGTCTTTTCCCGCATATGCGAGAATTGCAGGCGCCGGGCTGCGAGGAAGCCGAAATCCTCGATACCCTGGCTTCTCTGGGCGGTCTCGACGAAGCGCAAGGCCGGCAGGAGCGGCAGGTAGAGCTCGCTCTTCTCGGCCAGGGACGATGGCAGCCGCGACCTCTCCAGGAGAGTTTCCGTCGGCGCGCCGATATCGTCCAGGATGCTGACGAAGGGCAGCAGAAACTGGCCGCGCGTCAACGGGATGTCAGCCATCAGGTCCACCGTCATCACAGGATCTGCACGTCCTCAGGCAGGCCCCTGAATCGCCTGAGGAGTGCAGAATAGCCATTTGCGGGTGGCGTGAAATGGCAAGACCGACAACCCGCATATGCACCAAGTATTCAAAATAGAGCATGTCGGCTGAGCCGAAGATGATCCGTCGCATGGAGCGTCCATTTCTGGAAACTTCCGCCTCACGGAGATTCAGCAACGCGGCCTTCTTATTCGGAAATCCCGGGCTTTCGTACGTTTTAGTTCTAATTCATCAAGTGAGCGTCACCGCAAACCTCCAGATCCCACCTCGTGATCACCATTGAATTGCTCGACCATCTGCGGATGGCCTCTGAGATTGCAGATTGAGGAGTTTTTGAATGCTGTCGAGAATTGACCAACTGGCTGTGCTCTCGGCCTTCGCACTCCTTGGGCAGGGCATCGACTTGACTGGTACCGGTGCTGCACTGGCGCAGGATGCGAATGCTGAGCTGGCTAAAAAGCTCAGCAATCCCGTGTCGTCGCTCATCAGCGTGCCTTTCCAATTCAACTACGACCGAGGCTTCGGACCGAACCGTGGCGACCGGAAAACGCTCGACATCCAACCGGTCATCCCATTCTCGTTGAACGCGGACTGGAACATCATTTCCCGGACCATCGTCCCCGTCATCTGGCAGCACGACATAGCAGGGCCCTCCGGCTACCAATCCGGCCTTGGCGACATCACGCAGAGCTTTTTCATTTCCCCGACGCAGCCGACCGCCGGTGGGATCATCTGGGGCGCGGGTCCTGTCTTCCTGCTGCCGACGGCGACCGACGATCTGCTCGGAGGCGGCAAGTTCGGGATGGGTCTGACTGCCGTCGTTCTGAAGCAGGAAGGGGCATGGACGATCGGCGCACTTGCAAACCACATCTGGTCCGTTGCGGGGCGGGGAGACAGGTCCGACATCAGCGTGACCTACCTGCAGCCCTTCATCGCCTACAGGACATCGGACGCCTGGACGTTCACGCTCAATACCGAGAGCACCTATGACTGGAAGGCTGAACGATGGTCGGTGCCCATTAACGTCCAGGTTTCGAAGCTTATGAAATTTGGCGAGCAGCCGGTGAGTCTCACCGCAGGCGTGCGCTATTGGGCGGCCGCGCCAAAGAACGGGCCGCATGGCTGGGGCCCCCGTGTGGGGTTGACGTTCCTGTTTCCGACATAGGCGCAGTTGGCGCTGCAACACTGGTTCTGTCGCGCCGCGGTGAACTGACGATTCAGCAATTTGGTGCGCCGCCCCATGGGGAGGGAGCACAACCGGTCGCGATTGTCGCGAAATGGCAAGACGGACAGGCCGCCCATGCACGAGATGCTCGTGACGACATTCGCCGGCCCATCGGGCCGCGATCACGTGCTGCAGCGAGCCGAAGCGCTCGCGCAGATGCCGTTAGGCAGGCTAGGCAGGGGACAAGCAGCAATGTCAGGCGCAACGGCGCGCAATCTTGCCATCGGTTGGCTGTCGGCTGCGTTGTGCGGACCCGTTTTGGCGTCCGATCTCCGGCAGCCCGCCGCGCCACCAGGGCCTGTCCTCGCATCGGCGCCGAGCTTCTCGGTTACCAGCTACATCTGGGCGACCGCGATCGACGGCAGGAGCGCGACGCTGCCGCCACTGCCGCCCGCGGATATCAATCTGCGCTTCCGCGACGTGCTCAAGGAGTTGAACGGCGCGATGATGGCGTCCGCCGAGATGCGCATCGAGCGCTGGAGCGTCCTGGTCGACGGGCAGTTCTCGCAGGTGACGACGGGTGGCAATCTGCCCGGCCCCTTCTTTTCCGCGCTGAAGCTGCGCTCGCAGACTACGACCCTGCAGGGCTCGGTCTTCTATCGCGTCTATGAAGACACCGTTCTTGCGCTGGATGTGGGGGCTGGCGTCCGGTTCTGGAACCTCGACACCAAGCTCGAAATCCTGCCCGGCCTCGCCAATCTTCGCATCGACCACCGTCAATCGCAGATGTGGGCCGACCCGATTCTCGGCGCCCGGCTCGGCGTGAAGCTCGACGGTCCGTGGAGCCTGACGGTGGCGGGCGACATCGGCGGCTTCAGCGCCGGCTCGCGCCTGACCTGGCAGGCATTGGGCAGCGTCAACTACGCGTGGAGCGAGAACCTGACGCTGAAAGCCGGCTATCGCGCGCTTCATGTCGATTATCGCAGCGGCAGCTTTTCATACGACGTGACGCAGCACGGGCCTGTGGTCGCGGCAACGTACCGATTCTGACCGGGGCCTTGATGAGTTCGGCGATGTCGAAAGGGATGGGAATGTCGATGACAGGGACTGCGCTTCGGAGCGCTGGGGCTACCACGCTTGCACTGCTCGTCGCGCTCTGCGGGCAGGCCCTGGCCCAGGCGGGCGAAGCCCGGCCAGAGGTCACCGACCCGCATTTCAAGATCGCGCCCGGCTATCTGAAGCGATCCGATCTGCCGAACAGCCTGGTCCTGCTCGGCCCGCCTCCAGAAGCAGGCTCGGCTGCGCTCGCCCGGGACGAGGAAGCGCGAAAGGCGACGCTTCCCTTGCGAAACACCGCGCGCTGGAACCTCGCCCGTACCGATGCAGACCTCGCCTTTCCGCAGGCTGCCGACAACTTCTCCTGCGCACTGGGCGTGAAGATCGACAGCCGGCAGACGCCGCGCCTCTCCGCGATGATGCAGAAGGTGCTGTCGGATTTCGGCCTCTCCACCTATGGCGTGAAGAACAAGTACAACCGGGTCCGCCCCTTCGTGGTTCACAACGAAGCGACCTGCCGGGCGGATCAGGAGGCCATTCTGCGGAATGACGGCTCCTATCCGTCGGGGCACACGGCTGCCGGCTGGGGCTGGGCCCTCGTCCTCGCGCAAATCAGCCCCGAGCACGCGGATGCGCTGCTCAAGCGTGGCATCGAGTTCGGGCAGAGCCGCGTGATCTGCGACGCGCATTGGCAGAGCGATGTCGATGCAGGCCGGATCATGGGCGCGGCGACCGTTGCACGACTGCAAACCGACCCGGCCTTCCTCGCCGATCTCAAGGCCGCGAAGGCAGAAGTGAAGGCGGCGAAGGCGAAGCGGCCGCTCCCGGTATCCGAATGCGCCGCGGAAGCGGCTGCGCTGTCGGCGCAGTAACGACGAGCACATGGATCAAAGACACCAATGAGGTACCGTTCGATGCGCATGACGCTGCTCTCCAGCCTAAGTTTCCTCGTTCTCGCGCCGTGCGTGGCGTTCGCCCAGCCGGTTGCGGTCAATGTCGACAACTTCAAGCGAGCCGAGTCCGATTTCTATATGGCCAAGACGGTCGATGCGGGCGCTCTCGGCAAGTTCGTCCATAACAGGACGCCGACGCCGATCGACAAGCAGCCCGTGGTCCGGATGAACCGGGATACGCTCTATTCCCAGGCGATCTTCGATCTCGACGCCGGCCCGGTGACCATCACCCTTCCAGACGCCGGCAAGCGCTTCGTCTCGATGCAGGTCATCAGCGAAGATCACTACACCCCGATGGTGGTCTACAAGCCGGGCCGCACGACGCTCACCCGGGACAAGGTCGGCACCCGCTATGTGTTCGTTGCGGTTCGCATCCTTGTCGATCCCAACGACAGCAAGGACCTCGCGCAGGTTCACGCATTGCAGGATGCGCTGAAGGTGCAGCAGAAGTCGGTCGGCAAGTTCGAGGCCCCGAATTGGGACCTGGCTCAGCAGAAGAAGATCCGCGAGGCGCTGGAAACGCTCTCCGCTGCATCAGGCGATTTCAGCAACGCTTTCGGCCCGAAGGGGAAGGTCGATCCGGTCAAGCACCTGCTCGGCACCGCGTCCGGCTGGGGCGGCAACCCGGACAAGGACGCATCCTACCCCTCGGTGACCCCGGCCAAGAACGACGGCAAGACGGTCTACAAGCTCAGGCTCAAGGATGTTCCCGTCGACGCGTTCTGGTCGATCAGCGTCTATAACGACAAGGGCTTCTTCCAGAAGAACGATTACGACGCCTATTCGGTCAACAGCATCACCGGCACGAAGAGCGCTGACGGAGCGATCGACATCCAGTTCGGCGGCTGCGACGGCAAGATCGCGAACTGCCTGCCGATCACGGAGGGGTGGAACTACACATTCCGGCTCTACCGACCCCGTGCCGCGTACCTGAACGGCACATGGAAGCTGCCGGTGGCGCAGCCTGCATCGTCGTAGAGAGCATCAACCTCCTTCGCTCGGCCCGGCAAGCAGCGGTCATCACCCACCGAGGCTTGCCAGCCGGGATTTCGATCCGCATGTCGTCGTTTGGGACACAGAGATGCGGATAACGGGACCGGCCACCGGCTTCTTGACCTGAAGCCGGTCCGACAGATGCAGGTCCCGGTCTCTGCACGGCCGACCCACGAGAGAATTTCCGCAGCCACCACCGAGCTTCAGACGGAAATCGCTGTTCCGTCACGCTGTGGGTCTGCGCTGCCCGAACACAGGCCATCGGCGATTCCAACCGCGCGAAGGGCCCTCGACCGCCACTACGGCATCATCGGCCTTTGGCGCAGCGATCTGCCGGTCCCGTTCGCCGGGTTGACAAGGCATGCAGCCGGCGCATTATGCCATGGTCGATTGTCAGCAATCGACCATGGCATAAGTGGAGGGGATATTTCGTGATGCGCTCGACAATTTTGAAGGCGATCCTCGCTATCGGCGGCACCGCTCTTGGTCTCGCTGCCACGCCGTCCCAGGCTGAATGCCTGTCTGCCCCACCCAATCTCGTTGAGGCCGGCTACCTCACGGTCGGGACCTCGCTGACGGCTCCGCCAATGGGCTTCATGAACGATGACAAGCCCTCGGGCTTCGATCCAGAATTCATCGCGGCGGTCGCCGAGAAGATGTGCCTCAAGACCAGGATCGTGAACGTCACCTTCCAGGGGCTGTTTCCCGGACTGATCGCCAGGAAGTTCGACGTCATCGCCTCGCAGATCGGCATCACCGAGCCACGCAAGGAGATGTTCGATTTCGTTCCCGTCTTCGTCGGTGGCCTGCGTCTCGTCACGCAGAAGGACAGCGGCCTGAAGTTCCGGACCGAGAGCGACGTTTGCGGCCATGCCGCGAGCATCGTTGCGGGCTCCACGCAGATGGCGGCGCTCGACAAGGTCAAGGGCGATTGCCCGGCCGGCAAGCCGATGACGCTCAAGGTCTTCAGCAACCAGAGCGAGGCGCTGAACGAAGTCGCCAAGGGCACGGTCAACGTGGCCTATGTCGATTGGCCCGTCGCGGCCTATCTGATCCAGCAGCGCCCGAAGGACTTCGTCGAGGCCAGCCCCGTGCTGAGCGGCAAGGGGCCCAATACCGAGCGCAACCGCAACGGCATCGTCATCCGCAAGGGCGACAGCGCCACGCAGGACGCGGTCGCGGCGGCGGTCAAGGCGGCCATGAGCACCGGCGCCTATGACGACATCCTGAAGCGCTGGAACCTCGCTGACGGCGACGTCCGCAAGGTGAACTGAGGCGCAACGCCCCGAAACAAGGAAGGCGAGGATGCGCTTCGATCTCGACTATTTCCTGAGCCTGCTGTTCTCTACGCGCTTCTTCGAGCCTGTCGCCATCGTGATCGCCGTGGCCGCGACGGCCATGGTGATCGGCGTCCTGATCGGCACGGTGGGCGGCATCGTCCTGAACTCGCCCGTGCCGCTGCTGCAAAGGCTCGTGCGGCTCTACGTCACCACCATACGCGGCATTCCGGTGCTGGTTCAGATCGTGTTCTGGTACAACGGACTGCCGGCGCTCACCGGCGGCGCGATCAATCTTTCCGCCTATGCCGCCGGCATCATCGCGCTCGGCGTCAATGAAGGCGCCTACATGACCGAGATCGTCCGGTCGGGCATCCAGTCGGTCGATCGGGGGCAGCGCGAGGCCTCGCAGGTGCTGAGCCTGAGCTATCGCTCGATGATGATGAAGGTCATCCTGCCTCAGGCGATCCGCATCGCCATTCCGCCGACGGGGAACCAGGCGGTCAACCTGCTCAAGAACACCTCGCTTCTGTTCACGATCGCCATCCCGGAGATTTTCGCGACCGGCACGAACCTGTTCAGCGCGAACTTCAAATATTTCGAGGTCATCGCGGTGGTCGCGATCTGGTACCTGCTGCTGGCGATCGCATACGGCTTTGTCCAGCGCGCGCTGGAACGCCGCTTCGCCAAGGGGCGGCGCGATCTCTATGATCTGGCCGCGGCATGATCTGCTCGCTTGAATTCAAGGAAAGCACGCACCCAATGAGCCTGACCGCCCTCAAGCGACAGCCCGCAGAGCAACTGGCGACGGAGGCGCTGAAGGAATCCATTCTCGCCGGAGACCTGAAGCCCGGCGAGCGGCTGACGGAAGCCGCGTTGGCCGATCAGTTCGCCGTCTCGCGCGGCACGGTCCGGACCGCGTTGCATCAACTCAGCCGCGATCGTCTCGTGGTCCTGACCCCCTATACGGGCTGGGCGGTCGCCACCATCGATCGACAGGATCTCTGGGAGATCTACACGCTGCGCAGCAGTCTCGAACGGCTGGCCGCGCGGCTGGCAGCCGAGCGGATGAACGACGATGGCCGGGCACGGCTGGCCGGCGTCCGGGATGCGTTCTTCGCCGCTTGCGAGCGAGCCGATGTCGCCGTCGCCGTCGACTCCGATTTTTCGCTCCACCGGACCATCGTCGAGCTTTCGGGCAATCGCCGCCTGCTCGATCAGTATCTGATGGTTGAGCAGCAGATCCGGCTGTTCATCAACTCGACCTATGCCTCGGCGCCGAACCTCTCGGTCGCCATCGCCCATCATTCGCCGATCGTCGACGCGATCCTCGCCGGAGACGGCGAGGCCGCGGCCGGCCACAGCGAACACCATGTCCTGAGCGAGGGCGAGCGTGTGCTCGCGATGGTGGACCATGCAGGCTGAAATCACGGCAGGGGCCGCCGGCCGCGAGGCGGTCATCGCTCTCGACGGGCTGAACAAGTGGTTTGGTGCCATGCATGTCCTCAAGGACGTGTCCCTGACCATCGACAAGGGCGAGAAGGTCGTGATCTGCGGCCCGTCCGGTTCCGGCAAGTCGACCCTGATCCGCTGCATCAACGGGCTGGAGCAGCACCAGGGCGGCCAGATCAGCGTGGAAGGCGTCGAACTGGGGCCGAAGACCCTGTCGCAGGTGCGGCGGGAGGTCGGCATGGTCTTCCAGTCGTTCAACCTGTTCCCCCATCTCACCATCAAGGAGAACTGCATGCTTGCGCCGATGGAGGCGCGCGGCGTGTCGAGAGGCGATGCCGAGGAGCGCAGCATGGACTATCTGCGGCGCGTCCACATCGCCGAGCACGCCCATAAATACCCCTCACAGCTCTCGGGCGGGCAGCAGCAGCGCGCGGCAATCGCCCGCGCTTTGTGCATGCAGCCGCGGATCATGCTCTTCGACGAGCCGACTTCGGCCCTAGACCCGGAGATGATCTCGGAAGTTCTCGACACGATGATCGAACTGGCGGCATCGGGCATGACGATGGTCTGCGTCACCCATGAGATGGGATTCGCGCAGAAGGTCGCCGACCGGATGGTGTTCATGGATCAGGGCGCCATTGCTGAGATCGGGCCGCCCGAGCGACTCTTCCATTCGCCTTCGTCGGAGCGGCTCGCGCTGTTCCTGAAACGCATCCTCACTCACTGACGATTTCACATTCGGCGGAAGGCCCGCGGCGCCCTATGCGAAGGCGCTGACGGGACACCTTTGCCTCAAGCGGAAAGGACATTCCCTTGCTCACGATCGACAATATGCGGGTCTTCAACATCCGGGGCGGCGGGCTTCACCCCGTGCTGGTCGAGCTTTCGACCAAGGACGGGCTCAAGGGTTATGGCGAGGCTGCCGTGGCCTATGGCATCGGAGCGAATGCCGCAGCGGGCATGCTCAGCGACCTCGCGCACAAGGTCGTCGGCGCTGACGCCACTTATCCGCGCAACATCTGGCACGAGATCTACGACAATTCGTTCTGGACCAAGGGAGGCGGCGCCATCGTCTTCGCAGCGCTCAGCGCCATCGATCAGGCTTTGTGGGACATCAAGGCACAATCCCTCGGCATTCCCGTCTATGAGCTCTTCGGCGCGAAGTTCGAAACCTCGCTCGAGGTTTATGCCAATGGCTGGAACAGCGCCCATGACGACGCCATGGAGTGGGCCAAGGCCGCGGAACGTCCGTTGAAGGACGGCTACACCATCCTGAAATGCTATCCGCTCGCGACGCGCCAGAAGGAAGGGACGCTGCGGCATGTTCAGCGCCGCGCTCTGAGCACGGAGGAGTTCAAGCGCGCGATCGACCGCGTACGCAATCTCAGGAAGGTCGTCGGGCCCGATATCGGCCTGATGTTCGACCTGAGCGGCGGTCTCAACAACGACCAGTTGATTCGCTTCATGGATGTCTGCACCGAACTCGACGTGACCTGGGTCGAGGAACCGCTCGACCCCTTCAACCTGCAGGGCCTGCGCCATCTCGCTGGGCGCTGGCCGATCCCGATCGCAGCCGGCGAGCGCGTCTATACCCGGCAGGGCTTCCGCAATCTGCTGGAGACCGGCGGCGTCGACATCGTCATGCCCGATGTCGGCAATTGCGGCGGCATCTTCGAGGCCGTCCAGATCGCCGCGATGGCCGAGAGCTACAACGCCCGCGTCTCGCCGCATAACTGCGCGAGCTCGCTCTGCACGGCCGCGACGATACAGGTCTGGGCCGCCTCCGCCATCGGCATGCCGCTGGAAACCTATCCCTATTTCCCGGACGCGAACGACTACGTTCAGGTCCTTGCCAACCCGCCGGAGAAAGCCGTGGTGAACGGCCGCCTCTCCGTCCCGACCGATCCCGGAATCGGTGCCGTGGTCGATGCCGAAGCGATCGCCCCGTTCCGCTGCTTCGACTTCCGCGCGGACGTCTGAAATCGATCGAATTGACGGCCCGCGATCGAAGACGCGGGCCGTGGTGGTGGCGCCGGAAGCTGGCTCTGGCGCCCCGTCGGGAAGCGGGCACGCCCTGACAACGCAGCCTGCCTTTTCTCGTCAGCTCCCAGTTCGAACGATCTGTATCGCGCTGCGAGAGTCGCGATAACCGTTCCCGCGCAGCAGCTTGACGATCAGTCCGATCCAGAAGCCCTCGAGCCCAGCCCAAGCCCGCCGAGCGGAAGCAGGCCTGGGCTCGTGAAGGCGGCGCAGTCGATGTGTTCGACCGTCGCAGATGTATGACCCAGATATCGGCAAGGCGGTCCGACGCCGCAGGCGGAACGGACGAATTGCCGACGCCCAGACCCGCTCAGATTTTGTTAGCGCGGCTCCTGGCGCGCACCGCCGGATAGCAGTTGCTCGCTCCCCGCGAGCGCGACGTCGACGGCGCGCCCCGAAGCCGTGAGAGAGTACTCGACATGCAACACCCGGCCGCTGAGATCGTGGCGCTCGACATAGCCGGCGGCCTCGAGAGCCTTCAGCCGGGCGGAGAGAACCCGCGCCGAAATCCGCGGCGGGAGTTGCCGTCTCAGAGCTCCGAAACGCAGGGGCCCGTGACGAGCCAGTGAAAACACGATGTGGCTCATCCATTCCTGCGAGAAGAACTTCAGGAAGCCGTCGGCCAGACAGTGTTCGTCTGCGGAATCATTCGAACTGGTCATGCGCTTTGCTCTGACTACCGGTATCTCTCAGGTAACTAATGGATTTCGCGCCGCCCGCCCCCTAGGTTCCGCCAGAGTTCGGATGTTCCGGGTTTCCCATACCGGTCGTCGGGCAGGCAAGGCCACATATTCGTTCGCCGCTCCAGGCGGCGACCAGCGCGCGGATGCCCGCGCTTTCGCAACCGGCCCCGGACGATGCCCGACCTGACGGGCCCGCGGACCACTTTAGAGAAGGAAGCTTGCCATGCCATTCGTGACGACGCGCGACGGGGTCGATATCTTCTTCAAGGATTGGGGCCCGCGGGACGCCCGTCCGATCGTCTTCCACCATGGCTGGCCTCTGTCTTCGGATGACTGGGACGGGCAGATGCTGTTCTTCCTGTCGAAGGGATATCGCGTCGTCGCGCATGACCGGCGCGGGCATGGTCGTTCCGCCCAGGTCTCGGACGGACACGACATGGACCACTATGCCGCGGATGCCTTCGCCGTTGCCGAGGCTTTGGATCTGCGGAACGCCGTCCATATCGGCCACTCGACCGGTGGCGGCGAGGTGGCGCGCTATGTCGCCAGGCACGGCGAGCCGTCGGGGCGCGTGGCCAAGGCAGTCCTCGTCAGCGCCGTGCCGCCGCTGATGCTCAAGACCGAGACAAATCCCGGGGGATTGCCGCTGGAAGTCTTCGACGGCTTCCGCCAGGCCCTGGCCGGCAACCGCGCCCAGTTTTTCCTCGATGTGCCGACCGGCCCCTTCTACGGCTTCAACCGGCCGGGCGCGAAGGTCGATCAGGGCGTCATCTGGAACTGGTGGCGCCAGGGCATGATGGGCAGCGCCAAGGCCCATTACGACGGCATCAAGGCGTTCTCCGAAACCGACCAGACCGAGGATCTGAAGACGATCGGCGTGCCGACGCTGGTCCTCCATGGCGAGGACGACCAGATCGTGCCGATCGCCGACTCCGCGCATGAATCGATCAAGCATTTGAGGCACGGCACGCTGAAGACCTATCCCGGCTTCAGCCACGGCATGCTGACCGTGAACGCCGGGACGCTCAACGCCGATCTGCTGGCCTTCGTCGAGGCCTGAGATCCCGCGGGCAGCGGCCGCCAGCTTGCTCGGCCGCTGCCATTCCACGCGACAGGAAGACGTGATGAAACTCTATCTGGTCTCGCTGGGCGCCGGTCTGCTCGTCGGCGTCGTCTACGGCCTGCTGAACGTTCGCTCGCCTGCGCCTCCCGTGATCGCGCTCATCGGATTGCTGGGCATCCTCGCCGGCGAGCAGATCGTTCCGGTCGCAAAGCGCCTCGCTTCGGGACAGGGCCTGACGCTCGGCTGGCTGCGGCATGAATGCGGCGAACATCTCTTCGGCACGCTGCCGTCCCGCCCCTCGGGCGATCAAAACCATGAAAGGCGGGAGTCATGAGTCCGACACGCCGGCAAACCACCTTTGGTGTCGCCGCCGGGGCCCTGTCGGGCCTGCTCGGCACCGCCGCCGCCCAGTCTCCGCAGCGAGGAACCGCTCCCATGACCGCCGATCTCATCCTCCGCAACGGCCGTTTCACGACGCTCGACCGGAGCAACCCGATCGCCAATGCAGTTGCCGTCAAGGACGGCGCCTTCCTCGCCGTCGGCAGCGAAGCCGACGTGATGGCTCATGCCGGGCCGAATACGAAGATCATCGACCTGAAGGGCCGCAGCGCCCTGCCCGGGCTGATCGACAACCATCTCCACATCATCCGCGGCGGGCTCAACTTCAACATGGAGCTGCGCTGGGACGGCGTGCGCTCGCTGGCCGATGCGATGAGCATGCTCAAGCGCCAGGTCGCGGTGACGCCGCCGCCGCAATGGGTGCGCGTCGTCGGCGGCTTCACCGAGCACCAGTTCGCCGAGAAGCGCCTGCCGACGATCGAGGAGCTCAACATCGTCGCGCCGGATACGCCGGTCTTCATCCTGCACCTCTATGACCGCGCCCTGCTGAACGGCGCCGCGCTGCGGGCCGTCGGCTATACCAAGGACACGCCGCAGCCGCCGGGCGGCGAGATCACACGCGACGCCAACGGCAATCCAACCGGGCTGCTGCTGGCGCGCCCGAACGCCGCCATCCTCTACGCGACGCTGGCGAAGGGGCCGAAGCTGCCCTTCGACTATCAGGTTAATTCGACCCGCCATTTCATGCGCGAGCTCAACCGGCTCGGCGTCACCGGCGCGATCGATGCCGGCGGCGGCTTCCAGAACTATCCGGACGACTACGCCGTCATCCAGAAGCTCGCTGACGAGAACCAGCTTACGATCCGCCTCGCCTACAACCTGTTCACGCAGAAGCCCAAGCAGGAGAAGGAGGACTTCCTCAACTGGACGAAGACCTCGACATACAAGCAGGGCGACGACTATTTCCGGCATAACGGCGCTGGCGAAATGCTGGTCTTCTCCGCCGCCGATTTCGAGGATTTCCGCGAGCCCCGGCCCGACATGCCGCCCGAGATGGAAGGCGATCTCGAAGGCGTCGTGCGCATCCTCGCCGAGAACCGCTGGCCCTGGCGCCTGCACGCGACCTATGACGAGACGATCTCGCGCGCGCTCGACGTGTTCGAGAAGGTCGACAAGGAGATCCCTCTCAAGGATCTGAACTGGTTCTTCGACCATGCCGAGACGATCTCGGAGCGCTCGATCGACCGCATTGCCGCGCTCGGCGGCGGCGTCGCCGTGCAGCACCGCATGGCCTATCAGGGCGAGTATTTCGTCGAGCGTTACGGCGCGGCGGCCGCCGAAGCGACGCCCCCCGTGGCGCGCCTGCTGGAGAAGGGGGTGAAGACCTCGGCCGGCACCGACGCCACCCGCGTCGCCTCCTACAACCCTTGGGTCGCGCTCTCCTGGCTGGTCACGGGCAAGACGGTCGGGGGCTTGCGCATCACGCCGCAGCGCAACTGTCTCGACCGCGAGACCGCGCTCAGGATGTGGACGGAGAACGTCACCTGGTTCTCCAACGAGGAGGGCAAGAAAGGCCGGATCACTGTGGGCCAGTTCGCCGATCTGATCGTGCCGGATCGCGATTTCTTCGGCTGCCCCGAAGACGACATCGCGCATATCTCGGCGGACCTGACCATCGTCGGCGGCAAGGTCGTCTATGGCGCGCGGGACTTCGCCGGGCTCGACGAGAGCGCACCACCGCCGGCGATGCCGGACTGGTCGCCGGTCAGGACGTTCAAGGGCTATGGCGCCTGGGGCGAGCCGGATGGCGCCGGCAAGAATTCGCTGCGGCGGGCGGCCATGACGCATTGCGGCTGCGCCAGTTCCTGCGGCGTGCATGGCCACGACCATGCCAGCGCCTGGTCGAGCAAGCTGCCGGTCGGTGACCTCCGCAGCTTCTGGGGCGCGCTCGGCTGCGCCTGCTGGGCGGTGTGACCATGACAGCGAACGACCACGACTCGCAGCCGATGCGCGGCCTGCGTTGGCTGGCACTGCTGCTGCTCTGCGCCGCCTATATCCAGGGTCCGGTGACCAAGATCCTCGATTTCGAGGGCGCCATCGCCGAGATGACCCATTTCGGCCTGTCGCCCGCGCCGATTTTCGCGATCGGTGTTATCGTCTTCGAACTCGCGATGAGCGCGCTCATCCTGCTTGGCCGCTGGCGCTGGCTCGCGGCGCTGGCGCTCGCCATGTTCACGCTGGCTGCAACCTTCGTCGCCCTGCGCTTCTGGGAAATGCCTGCCGGCCAGGGGCGAATGATGGCGATGAACGCCTTCTTCGAGCATCTCGGCCTGATCGGCGGCTTCATCATCGTGGCGCTCGACGATTTTAGCCGGCAAAAGGAAACAGTGTTATGACCGGCACCACCTCTCAGGCCTCCGGTTTTGCGCCGCTGCGCCAGAAGGTCTTCGCAGTCCTCTGGGCGGCGACGATCATCGGCAATATCGGCTCGTTCATGCGCGACGTCGCCAGCGCCTGGCTGGTGACCGACCTCTCCGGCGCACCCGCCGCGGTGGCGCTGGTGCAGGCGGCGGCGACGCTGCCGATCTTCCTGCTGGCGATCCCGGCCGGCGTGCTCTCGGATATCCTCGACCGCCGCAAATTCCTGATCGCCATCCAGATCCTGCTCGGCTGCGTCAGCCTCTCGCTGATGACGCTGGCGAGCCTCGGCCAGCTCAGCGTGCCTGCCCTGGTCGGGCTCACCTTTCTCGGCGGCATCGGCGCGGCGCTGATGGCGCCGACCTGGCAGGCGATCGTGCCCGAACTCGTCGGCAAGGCCGATCTCAAGAGCGCCGTGGCGCTGAATTCGCTCGGCATCAACATCTCGCGCGCCATCGGCCCGGCGCTGGGCGGCTTGATCCTCGCCGCCTTCGGCGCCGGCTTCACCTATGGCGCCGACGTGCTGAGCTATGTGCTGGTGATCGGAGCGCTGTTCTGGTGGCGCCGCCCGGTGGGCGCCGACGACGCGCTGAGCGAGCGCTTTGCCGGGGCGTTCCGGGCCGGGCTGCGCTATGCCAAAGCGAGCCGGGAGCTCCATCGCGTGCTGCTGCGCGCGGCGATCTTCTTCGGCTGCGCCAGCGCCGTCTGGGCCCTGTTGCCGCTGGTCGCGCGCAATCTGCTCGGCGGCGGCGCCAGCTTCTACGGCGTCCTGCTCGGCGCGGTTGGAGCAGGCGCGATCGGCGGTGCCGTCATCCTGCCGCGCTTGCGGGAGCGTCTCGATGCCGATGGCCTGCTGCTGCTCTCGGCCGTGCTCACAGCGTTGGTCATGGCCGCGCTGACGCTGTCGCCACCGCAATGGCTCGCGATCGTCATCCTGCTCGTACTCGGGATGGCCTGGATCGTGGCGCTGACGACGCTGAATGGCGTTGCGCAGGCCATTCTGCCGAACTGGGTGCGTGGGCGGGCGCTTGCCGTCTATCTCACCGTGTTCAACGGCGCGATGACCGCCGGTAGCCTCGGCTGGGGCGCGGTCGCGGAAGCAGCCGGCATCCGCGGCACCTTGCTGATCGGCGCGGCCGTATTGCTCGTCGCCGGAATCGTGATGCACCGGATCAAGCTGCCCGCGGGCGAGGCCGATCTCGCGCCCTCCAATCATTGGCCAGAACCGCTCGTCGCGGCGGAGGTCGGCAATGATCGCGGCCCCGTTCTGATCCTGATCGAATACCGCGTGCCGGCTGCCGATCGGGAGGTGTTCCTGCGGGCGATCAACGAATTGTCGATCGAGCGGCGCCGCGACGGAGCCTATGGCTGGGGCATCACCGAGGACACGGCCGACCCCGAGAAGCTCGTGGAGTGGTTCATGGTCTCGTCCTGGGCCGAGCATCTGCGCCAGCATCGCCGCGTCTCGAAGGCCGATGCCGATATCCAGCAGGACGTCAGGCGCTTCCATGCCGGGCAGGAAGGGCCGGTCGTCCGCCACTTCCTCCATGTCGATCCGCCGGCCCGTCCTGCCGATGCCCCTGCAGGAACGAAGGCCTGATGCGGTCGCGCCATTCAACCACTCACGAACAGGAGAGCCCTATGACGAAATATCTCGAAGTCCTCACCCCGCAGAATTGCCAGATCATCTTCATCGACCAGCAGCCGCAGATGGCCTTTGGCGTCCAGTCGATCGATCGACAGGTCTTGAAGAACAATGTCGTGGGCCTGGCCAAGGCCGCGAAGATCTTCGGCATTCCGACGACGATCACCACGGTCGAGACCACGAGCTTCTCCGGCCATACCTATCCCGAATTGCTGGCGGTCTTTCCGCAGAACAAGATCCTCGAGCGCACCTCGATGAACTCCTGGGACGACCAGAACGTCCGCGACGCGCTCGCCGCCAATGGCCGCAAGAAAGTGGTCGTCTCCGGCCTCTGGACCGAGGTGTGCAACACGACCTTCGCGCTCTGCGCCATGCTGGAAGGCGATTACGAGATCTACATGGTCGCCGATGCTTCCGGCGGCACCTCGGTCGATGCGCATAAATACGCCATGGACCGCATGGTGCAGGCCGGGGTGGTCCCGGTGACCTGGCAGCAGGTTCTGCTCGAATGGCAGCGCGACTGGGCTCGCCGCGAAAGCTATGACGCGGTCATGGCCCTCGTGAAGGAGCATTCCGGCGCTTATGGCATGGGCGTCGACTACGCCTATACGATGGTCCACGGCGCGCCGGAGCGTGTCGTCCATGGCGAGCGGATCGGCCCTCGGCCGGCAAAGGCCTGAGGTTCGGGAGGTCACAGCCGGGCGCTTTCGGCCGTGACCTCCGTCCGTGCCCGGATGGATCAACGCCCCTTGTCGAGGAAGGGGCGGACCATGGCGATCGTGGCCGTGGGGTTCTCCTCCAGGATCCAATGACCGGAATCGGGGATAACGCCTTCGGTCACGTCGGTCGCAGCATCCCGCATGACCACCGCCATCGTCGTGCCGAACGACTTCTCGCCGCCGAGCGCCAGAACCGGCATGGTGAGCTTGCCGCCGGCCTTCAGAAAAGCGCGGTTGTCGATCGCGTCCTGATCGAAGGCCGCGAACTGGGCAAAGCCCGAATGCATCGCGCCGGGCAATGCGTAGAGCTTGGCGTAATGCTCGCGCGACGCCTCGGTGAAGCGCGCCGGCGTTGCCGAGAACTCGTTCCAGAAGCGGTCGAGATAGATGCGCTCACGGCCGGCCACGAGCCGCTCCATGTCCGGCCCGCCGAAGCGGAAATGCCAGAGCAGCGGGTTCTTGAGGATCTCCTCCCAGGGGCCGACGCCGGGTACGGGTGCGTCGATGAGAGCGAAGCGGCCGACGCGCTGCGGATATTGCGCGGCGAAGGCGAAGCCGACCATGTTGCCAATGTCATGCGTCACCAGATCGGCTCGCTCGATCTTGAGCGCGTCGAGCACGCCGGCCACGTCCCCGGCCTGGGTCTTCTTGTCGAAGCCGGAGGCCGGCTTCGACGACAGGCCGAGCCCGCGCAGATCGGGCACCACCACCATGTAGTCCCGCACCAGATCGGCCGCCATCGGCGCCCACATGTCGCCGGTCTCACCATAGCCGTGCAGCAGCACCACCGCCGGGCCCCGGCCGCCGACACGAACATGGATGGTCGCGCCGTTGGTCGCGATCTCCTGTGTCTTGAAGGAAGCCGGAAAGTCGGAAACCTGAGCGACCGCCGGGGTGGCCATGGCAATCGCTCCAAGTGCTAAAGCGAGCTTCAACATCCCAAATCTCCCGCCTGTCGGGAGGGCGGTCGCTGCGACCGTCGCTGTCAGCCCCGTTGGCGTGACGCAACGTAGCATTGGCCTCACGTTCGGATTAGGATCGCATCAGCGAAATTCAGATCCGGAAAAACCGAACGATGTTGAAGCTCGACGGCATCGCAACCTTCGTCGCGATCGCGGAGGCCGGCTCTCTGAGCGAGGCGGCCCGCCGGCTGCGCCTGTCGAAATCGGTGGTGAGCGACCGCCTCGCCGAGCTGGAACGCGGCCTGGGCGCGAGCCTCCTGCATCGCAGCGCGCGCCGGCTCACGCTCACCGAGGACGGAGCCGCCTTTCTCATCCGCGCCACCCGTATCGCCCGTGATGTCGAGGAGGCTGCGGCCGATATGGCGGAGCGGCGGGGCGCCCTCGTCGGAGCGTTGCGGATTTCGGCACCGGTCACCTTCGGCCGGATGCATCTCGGCCCGGCGATCTACCCTTTTCTGGCCCGGCATCCCCGGATCGAGTTGACGCTCGACCTCGACGACCGCCGTATCGATGCCAGCTCCGACAGCTTTGATGCCGTGCTGCGCCATGGGCCGATCGCGGATTCGCGCCTCGTCGCCTGGACCCTGGCGCCGAGCCGGCGGGCTCTCGTCGCGTCGCCGGACTATCTCGCGCGGCGCGGGACGCCCGGCTCATTGGCCGAGCTCGATGGGCATGACGGCATCTTCTACACGAACCGCGGCGTCGGCGACTGGCGGTTCCGCGGGCCGGAAGGCGCTATCAGCGTGCGCGGGCGCCCGGCGCTGCGGGTCAACAACGGCGACATGATGCGGGATGCCGCACTGGCGGGTCTGGGCATCGCATTGCTGCCGCTGTTCATCGCAAGCGCCGAGATCCGGAGCGGCGGTCTGCGCATCGTCGACATCGGCGTTCAGCCCGAAACCGAATTCATTCACCTGGCCCATCCCGAAGGTCGCCGCCCCTCGGCGAAGCTGCGCGCCTTCGCAGATTGCCTTCGCCGCGCCTTCGGCGATCCGCCCCCTTGGGAACGCTGAGGCGCAATCCGCAGCAGGACCGACGACAAAGCTTCTCGCCGCCGCCCCTCATGCAGCAGCGAGACCTGCGATCGGATTTTGAGGCGTCAGCGCAGGCGCAAGATCATGTGCCTCAGCAGCGCTTCCCTGCGCGGCAGGGCCGATATGAGAATGTGCTCGCGCGGCGAGTGCCACTCGTTCCCGATGACGCCCAGCCCGTCGAGCGTCGAGGTCCCGACGCCCGACGTGAAATTGCCGTCGCTGCCAAAGCTGCTGCGCGTCGCGCTCAAATCGTCCCCCAAGATCACGGTCAATTTTGCAGGCCTTCGCGAACAGGGGCCGGGAGCGATACGGTGTTTCCTGGTAGAATCTCGACGCTGATCGAGACGACACATCGATTCCGCAAGCCGGTTGGAGGAAATCATGCGCGTTGGCGTCCCCAAGGAAATCAAGGTCCATGAATATCGCGTCGGGCTGACGCCGGAAGCCGCCCGGGAATATGTTGCCGCCGGCCACGAGGTGTTGATCGAGGCAGGAGCCGGGACTGGTATCTCCGCCCCAGATGCAGCCTATGAAGCAGCCGGAGCGCGGATTGTGGGCCACGCTGCCGAGGTGTTCGCCTCGGCGGATATGATCGTCAAGGTCAAGGAACCGCAGCTGACGGAGTGGGGGCAGCTGCGTGAAGGCCAGATTCTTTTCACCTATCTGCACCTCGCCCCCGACCCGAAACAGACGGCCGGCCTGGTACAGTCCGGCGTCACCGCCATTGCCTACGAGACCGTGACAGACCGCTTTGGCGGGTTGCCACTTCTGGCGCCGATGAGCGAGGTCGCCGGACGGCTCGCGATCGAGGCCGCCGGCGTTTCCCTCAAACGCCACGCAGGCGGGCGCGGCATCCTGATCGGCGGCGTGCCCGGCGTTCCGCCGGCCCGCATCGTCGTGATCGGCGGTGGCGTCGTCGGCACGCATGCTGCCCGCATGGCCGCCGGATTGGGCGCGGACGTCGTCATCATCGACAGATCGCTGCAAAGGCTGCGGCAGCTCGACGAGTTGTTCGGCGGCAGGGTCCGCACGCGGTTTTCGACACTGCATGCCATCGAAGAGGAGGTGGTCGCCGCCGACGTGGTCATCGGAGCGGTCCTCATCCCCGGCGCTGCGGCACCGCGATTGGTGTCACGCACGCAGCTCTCGCGGATGAAGCGCGGGGCGGTTCTCGTCGATGTCGCGATCGACCAGGGCGGGTGCTTCGAAACCTCGCGGCCGACGACACATGCCGATCCGACCTTCGAGGTCGACGGCGTGATCCACTATTGCGTCGCAAACATGCCCGGAGCCGTCCCGCTGACCTCCAGCTACGCCTTGAACAATGCCACGCTCCCGTTTGGACTGGCGCTCGCCGCGAAGGGCCTCGACGCCATTCGCAGCGATCCCCATCTCGCGGCCGGCCTGAACGTCCACCGCGGCCAGATCACGAACGAACCGGTCGCCGCCAGCCTTCGATCACCCTGCGTATCGGTGGAGAAGGCCCTGGCCGCATAAGGCGGTGGCTCCCGACGGTTTTTCCCTGGACGGTTTGCCGGGAGCTGCCGAGCTGCTCCTGACGTGGAAGCCATCTGCCGCGAAAGCCTGAGTTCGCGGTCCGACTACGGCGTGTTTGGGCGGGTGACGCTCACGTCGTGGCGTGGGGAAGCGCGGTCATCGCGTGCAGGTGCAGCCGCATCTTGATGTCCTGGTTGTGATTGCCGAAGCCGCGGCCGAAGATGTTGACGCCGCCGGGCCTGCCCTCCCTTTCGTCGATGCCGACACGCATCTTGATCGAGTGGTGCCGGTCGAGGTCGAGCTCCTCGATCGTGACATCGCTGAGTCTGCGCTCGCCGAGGAAGGTGCCCTCGGCCGTGATGCGCCAGGTCGTCAGAATGCCGTATTGCGATCCCTCGAGCTTCCACCAGTGCGGCGTGTAGGCGCCGCGGCGGTCCCCATAATCGCCGGGGCATGTCCAGGTGCCGATCTTGCGCTCGTTGACCCACAGGCTGATGTCCGAGGGCCAGTCGGAATTGGTCCCCGGCACTTCCGACGACATCTCCATCTCGAATTCGAGGGCTTCGACCTTGCGGTTGAGAACCTTCGCATTATTCGGGAATTTGTATTCGACATAGCCGCGACCGAACCAGATCAGCGCCGCCTGTACGCGGCGCGGATCGAGAAACAGTTCGGGCACGTCGAGCACCCCTAGAATGCGCTCGGTCGAGCACAGACCGCAGGGGGCGGAGACGTCCGAATTCGTATACAGCCCGAGCGGCATCTCGACCTCGACGACATTGTTCTCGCGGCTGGGATCGTCGGGGTCGAGATTGACGACGATCTCGGTATAGCGGGCGGCGCAGACCTTCTGCTGGCCCTTGGTGGCCTTGCCGAGCGAGGTCGAGATCAGCTCGGCCTCCTCCAGCACCTGGACGTTGGTCACGATCGTCGATTGCGGCAGACCGAGGATCTCCGCAATCTGATTGATGTTCTTCGGGCCCTGCCGGTTGAGCAGCCTCAGGATGCGCAGCCTGACCGGAGAGGCCAGGCCGCGCAGCACCTGATACTGCCGGTCGGCGTTGACGACGAGGAAGCCCCGGTCGCGCGGCTTGGTCGCGCCCGACGTGTCGCCGCGATTGCCGCGGCGGCCGCGCTGGTGTCGTGGCGGGCTCTCGTCCATCGTCGCGGGCTTCTGTCAGCTGTCCAGCCTGATCACATTCCACGAAGCCGGCTGCAAGGCCAGGGTGATGCTGTCCGGCTTCGTCGAGACCTTCTTCAATGTCGCCGGCTTGACCTTGAGCGGTTCCTCCTTGCTGTTGACCGCCTTCAGGTCGGCATGGCGCAGTTCGGTCGCTTCCGAGACCGTGAGCTTGCCGAAGCCACGCGCATCGACGGTGACCTCGACGCCCTGTTCAAGGTCGCGATTGAGCAGGAAGAGCGAGACGCCCTTGTCGTCGCAGACCACGGACGCCTTCAGATAGGGCGCGTCGATCGGATAGAAGAGATCCTGCTTGCCCCTGGGGTCGAAATAGGAGGCCTCGTAGCTTTCGGATTTGACGATCGCCTTGAGCACGGTCCCGCGTCCCAGCCGGCTCATCTGCGCGAAGGGCCAGAAGATGGTCTGGCGCCAGGCCGGACCGCCGGTTTCGGTCATGATCGGCGCGATGACGTTGACGAGCTGTGCGAGGCAGGCGGTCTTCACGCGATCGGCGTGATTGAGAAGCGAGATGCAGGCGCCGCCGAAGACCAGGGCGTCCTCCATGGAGTAGATTTCCTCGAGGATCGGCGGCGCCACCGGCCATCCTTCCTTGACGCGGTCGGCCCGCACGCGCCGCGTCCGGTACCACACGTTCCATTCGTCGAAGCTCAGCATGATGCGCTTGTCGGAACGGCGGCGGGCCGCGACGGCGTCGGAGATCGCGACGACCTCCTCGATGAACTGGTCCATCAGGTCGGGGCTGGCGAGGAAGGCCTTGGTGTCGCCGGCGTAGTTGTTGAAGTAGGTGTGCAGCGAGATGAATTCGACCTGGTCGAAGGTGTGCTCCAGCACCTCGTCCTCCCAGCGGCCGTAGGTCGGCATGTTGCGGCCGGAGGAGCCGCAAGCGGCGAGCTCGATCGACGGGTCGATCCAGCGCATCATCTTCGCCGCCTCATAGGCGACGCGCCCGTATTCCGTCGCGGTCTTGTGCTCCATCTGCCAGGGGCCGTCGACCTCGTTGCCGAGGCACCAGAACTTGATGTCATGCGGCTTCTTCCAGCCATGCTTGATGCGAAGATCCGACCAGGCCGTGCCGCCGGGATGGTTGCAGTATTCGACGAGGTTGCGCGCCGCGTCACCGTCGCGCGTGCCGAGATTGACGGCGAGCATGGGCTCGATCTTCGCCGCCCGGCACCAGTCCACGAATTCGTTGGTGCCGAAGCTGTTCGGCTCGGTGGTGAACCAGGCGAGGTCGAGCCTGGCGGGGCGGTCCTTGATCGGGCCGACGCCATCCTCCCAATTATAGCCGGAGACGAAATTCCCGCCCGGATAGCGCATGATCGTCGGCCCGAGCTCCTTGACGAGTTCGAGCACGTCCTTGCGGAAGCCACGCTTGTTGGCGGTGGGATGGCCTGGCTCGTAGATGCCGCCATAGACGCAGCGGCCGAGATGCTCGACGAAGGCGCCGAAGAGCCTCGGATCAGTGTCGCCGATGGCGAAGGCGCGGTCGAAGGTGATGCTGGCTTGTCTCATGACCTGTCTCCGGATGTTTCAACCGCTTTGCGTGGATGGGTGGCACGGAAGGCTCCGGCGCTGTCGGGCGTGAGCACGGCGTCGCGGAGTTGGCGGGAATAGGGATGCGTGGGTGCCGAGAGCACGGCACGAGCCGGTCCCTGCTCGACCACGACGCCCTTCTGCATGATGATCAGCCGGTCGCTGATGTAGTAGGCGGTGGCGAGATCGTGGGTGATGTAGACGATCGACAGGCCGAGCTCGTCGCGCAGCCGGCCGAACAGGTTGACGATCGACATGCGCAGAGATGCGTCCACCATCGAGACAGGCTCGTCGGCGACGATCAGCCTGGGCTTCGCGACGAGGGCACGCGCGATGGCGACACGCTGCAGCTGGCCGCCGGAAAGCTCGTGCGGAAACCGCCCCGCGATTTCCGGGAGCGACAATCCGACCTGCCGCAGCGCCTCGTCGACCGGTTCCTCGACGGCGCTTTTGCCGGCCGCGCCGCCGAAGCGCTCCGCCGTCATGAACAGATAGCGGTCGAGCTGCTTCAGCGGATTGAACGCCTCGAACGGGTTCTGGAAGATCGGCTGGACCTCGGCCATGAAGGCGCGTCGCTCATAGGCCGCGACGTCGCGGCCCCCGAGCCTGATCAGGCCGGAGCTGGGCGCATGGATGCCGAGGATCATCCGCGCCAGGGTCGACTTGCCCGAGCCCGACTCGCCGATCACGGTGAAGATCTCGGGCTTGTCCGCCGCGAGGGCGAAGCTCACCTCCTTCACGGCCTCGACGCGGCGCGTCGAGAACAGCCCCCCGCGCGAGAAGCTCTTGCTGACCCGGTCGAGTTCGAGCAGCGCGCTCATGCCGCCGCCCCCTCGTTGACGGCATGGCAGGCGACGCGATGGCCGGGAAGGCTCTCGATCATGGCGGGCACGGTGGTTGCACAGATCGGCATGGCCAGCGGGCAGCGCGGATGGAAGCGGCAGCCGGGCGGAGGCGCCGCCAGATTGGGCGGGGATCCTTCGAGGCCGTCGCGCTGCTGCGTGTCGCCGATGCGCGGCAGGCTCGCGATCAGGTGGCGCGTATAGGGATGCAGCGGCCGCGAGAAGATCTCGGGCGTCTCGCCATCCTCGACGAGGCGCCCCGCATACATGATGCCGAGCCGGTCGGTCAGGGCGGCGTGGACACCCATGTCATGGGTGATGAACAGCACGCTCGAGCCCATCTCGCACTGGATCGCGCGGATCATCGCCAGCACGTCTTTCTGCACGACCACATCGAGGGCCGTGGTCGGTTCGTCGGCGATGATGAAATCCGGCTTGCAGATCGTCGCGAGCGCGATGGTCACACGCTGGCGCATGCCGCCGGACAGCTCGTGCGGATAGGCGGCGAGCACCGACGGGTCGAGCTTGACGCGCTCCAGATGCGCTTCGGCCCGCGCGTCGAATTCGGCCTTGCTGCCGCCGAGATGGCGCCAGGCGAAGTCGCGAAAACTGTGCCTGACCCGCCTGAGCGGGTTCAGCACGTTCATCGAGCCCTGCATGATGTAGGACAGGTGCCGCCAGCGGATGGCGCGCACCACATCCGGCGGCGCCCGGCCGATCGCGTCCCAGCCCGGCAGGAAGGAAAAGCGGGCCGAACCACCGACCATTTCGAGCGGCGGCTTCAGCAGCCCCGCGATCGTCTTGACCAGAGTCGTCTTACCGGAGCTGGATTCCCCCGCAAGTCCGTAGATCTCGTTGCGGTTCACCGCGAAGGTGACGCCGTCCACCGCCCTCACCTCGCGGTTGACGCCGAAATAATGGCTGCGGAAATGCGCCTGGAGGTCGCGAACCTCGAGCACCGGCCCCGCATCGTCCCCGCCGCTCATCGGCTGCCTCCCATCCGGGCGAGACGGCTGCGCGGGTCGATATATTCGTTCATCGAGACAGCCAGCAGAAACAGGCCGACGAAGGTCATCACCACCAGCGCAACGGGAAAGGCTATCCACCACCAGATGCCGGCCACGAGAGCGGTATGCTGGTTGGCCCAGTAGATCATCCCGCCGATCGTCGGTGTGTTGATGTCGGTGAAGCCCAGCACGGCGAGGGTGACCTCGATGCCGATCGACCAGTTCATGTTGTTCATCGTGGTGGAGAAGACGATCGGCAGCACATAGGGCAGGTGCTCGCGCGCCAGGATCTCGTGCGTCTTCATCCCCGAGAAGATGCTCGTCTGCGTGAATTCGCGCGTCTTCAGGGAAAGCGCGACCGAGCGGATCAGGCGGGCGTCATAGGCCCAGCCGAGGCAGGCCATGATGGTGGCGAGCAGCGGCGTCGACATCGAGTCGCGCAGCACGAAGTAGAAGAGGATCAGGATCGGGAAGAGCGGGATGATGATGAAGGTGTCGTTGATCGACATCAGCACCCGGTCGATCCAGCCGCCGCAGTAGCCGGCGAGCAGCCCGACGACGAGCGCGATCACCCGCGACAGCGCCGCGACCATGATGCCGAAGGAGAGCGTGTTGCGGATCGCCGCCGTGAGCTGCCAGAACACGTCCTGCCCGCGCGAGGTCGTTCCGAGCCAATAGGCGGTGGAGGGCGGCAGGTCGGGCGGCACGACATAGACGTCACCCGCCGGATAGGGCGAGACGAGGGACAACGCCGCCATCATCGCCACGATGCCGACGAGCACGAGCCCGATCCGGAATTCGAGATTGTAGCGGATCAGGTCCCGCAGGATGGCCAGCATCAGCGCGGCTCCACGCGCGGGTCGATCAGCGGGTAGAGCAGATCGATCACCAGGACCCCGACCGAGACGGCGATGATCGAGACGGTGGTGACGCCGAGCACCAGCCCGTAGTCGCCGGCATAGACCGCATCGACCAGGAGGGTTCCGACACCGGGATAACCGAAGACCTTCTCAGTGATCACCGCGCCGTTGAAGATGCCGCCGAGCGACATGGCGAGCCCGGTCACCTGCGGCGCCAGCGCATTGCGCATGACGTAGGAGCCGAGCACCCTGCGGCTGTCGAGCCCGGCGATCTCGGCATAGACGACATAATCCTCGGTCACGATGTTCGAGACGAGCGAGCGCATGCCGAGAAACCAGCTGCCGAGCCCGATCAGGATCAGCGAGAGCGCCGGCAGGACCGAGTGCCGGGCGACGCTCGAAACGAAGGACCAGTTCCAGCCCTGCTGCAGGTTCATTGCCGACCCGCCGGTGATCGGCAGCACCGGCCAGAGGAAGCCGAAGACGATGAGCAGCAGAAGCGCGACGATGTAGTAGGGGATCGGATGGACGCCCATGGCGACGACGCCCATCAGCTTCAGCGTGCGGTTGCGCTGGTAGTAGCCGGCGAGCCCGCCGAGCCAATTGCCCAGCACCCAGGTGATCAGCGTCGAGACGATCAGCAGACCCGCCGTCCAGGGCAGCGCGCGACCGATCAGGGTCGAGACGGGGGTCGGGAAGGCGGAGAGAGAGGGGCCGAAATCGCCGCGCAGGACCCGGCTCCAGAAGGTGAGGTATTGCTCGGCCAGCGTGCCCTTGAGCCCGTAGAGCTCCTGCAGCGAGGCGCGCATCGCCGCGATCGCCTCGGGCGCGGTGCTGCCGAAGGAGGTCACGGCCGAGATCGACTGCTCGACCGGGTCGATCGGCGAGGCATGGGTGATCACGAAGGCCAGGTTGACCCCGATGAAAACCACCACGGCGAACTGGGCCAGACGTTTCGCGAGATAGGCGGGGTAGGCGCTCATGCGATCCCGAAAGCTCCACCGGTCCGTGCGACGCAGACGTCACCGGCTGGCGATTGTCCTGGGAGGAAGGCGGGCCGCCCGGCGAGGCGGCCCGGGTTTCTCAGTTGGCCGGCTTCAAGCGCACGAACATGTAGCGGGAGTTACCCCAGTTCGTGACCGGGTTCGCGTAGGGATCGTCGGCGGTCGGGTAGCCCTTCCAATAGGTCTGATCCATCGCGGTGAAGACGTTGTAGGCCATCAAGGGAATGATCGGCATCTCGCGGGTCATCAGCTTGACGTAGTCGCGACCGAGCTCGACGCCCCTGGGATCGTCGAAGTCGATCTTGCGAATGTCCTCAATGATCTTGTCGAGTTCCGGATGGCTCCAGCGCTGCCAGTTACGCAGCGGCTGCGGCTGGCCGGGCGGGGCGACGAACTGCGAATGCCAACTGTCCATGAAATAGGACAGGTCCTGATGGCCGCCCCAGGTCTCGACGCTCCAGCCGATGAAGGCGTCGAAATCGCCGGCCGCGCGCCGCGTCAGCAGCGTGCCCTGCGCGACGTCGATGCGCGCATCGACGCCGGCCTGCTTCCATTGCTGCACGATCATCGTGCCCGCCCGCGTCATGACCGGCCGAAGATCGCCCTCGACCATGAGCCTGACCACAAACGGCTTGCCGTCAGGCGTCAGCCACTGGTTGCCCTGCTTGCGGAAGCCGGCCCGCGTCAGCAATTCGCCGGCGGCGGCGACATTGGTCTTCCACCAGCCGAGGCCGAAGGATTTGTCGATCACCGCCGGATCGGAGGGGATCTGGTCGCCCATGGACGGACGCAGCATGTCGGCGATCTGCTTGCCGACCGTCGGGTCGTAGGGCTTGATCTTGCTCTTGCCGGTATCGATCTCGAAATCCTTGAGCCAGGCCTCCATCGGCTTGTGATAGGCCTCCGGATGAATACCGGTCGGCGGCACGGCGATCGCGGAGATGGTCGCGGCGCCGCGATAGGCGGCCATGGTCACGGCCTTGACGTCGATCATCAGCGCCAGCGCCCAGCGCACGTCGCGGTTCTTCAGCTGCTCGTGCTGGGTGTTGAAGATCACCGCCGGCAAGGTCGGGTCCGGATGGCCATAGGGGAAGCCCTTGAACCAGGCGCGGGTGCCCTTGTCCTGCTTTGCCAGCGTGAACATGCCTTCCGGCGCGATGTCGTGAATGACGTCCAGCTCATGATTGAGCTGCGCGATGACGCGCTTGTCCGGCGGCCCCGGGTCGATATAGGCGAGATATTTCGGTCCCGGCTTGCCGTGCCGGCCGAGCGAGCTGCGCTGCCAGTCCTCGCGCAGCTGCCAGATGTACCATTTGCCGTCGGGGTCGAAGGAGTGGAGCGTATAGGCCCCGAGCGAGACGGGTTTGTTAAAGTCGAACTTCGCGGGATCTTCGACCTTCTCGAAGACGTGCTTGGGCAGGATCCAGATCGCCCCCCAGCGCACGGTGAAATTGGTGTGGAAGCGCGAATTGGACTTCTTGAGCTTGAAGATGACCGTCTCGGCGTCAGGCGTGTCGACGGAGGCGACGTTATTGGCGAGCACCGCCGAGAAGCGCATGTTCGGGTTCTTGATCTGGATATCGACCGTGGCCTTCACGTCCGCGGAGGTGAATTCGACGCCGTCACTCCAGAACAGGCCGCGCCGCAGCTTGACCCGCATCTCGGTGAAGTCGGCATTGTAGACCGGCTTCTCGGCGGCCAGCGAATTGTCCCAGGCGCCGTCGAGACCCTTTTCGGGATCGATGTACCAGAGCGTGTCGAGAGCCGCCTGCTGCAGCCCGTTCGACTGGCTGCCGGCGTTGATCGCCCAGATGTTGAACCAGCCCGCGTTCTTGATCGTCCCTTCCGGATTCTCGAGGATCAGGAGCTCCTTGCGGGGAATGCTCTGCGGAACGCCCTGGGCCGCCGACAGCGTCGGCAAGAACGGTATTGCGGGTGCAAGGAGCGCAGCCGCAAGCAGCCACGCGCGCAGACGCGTCATCGTCACCTCCCTGAAGACGGGGCGTTGTTCGCCCTTCGATGACGCGAGCTTAGGCGGTGCCCAAAAGGGGAGCAACGATGGATATGGTCTATATCAGAAGGTTAGATATGAATGACGTAAGACATTGAAAATATGACTTATAATGCATCTTTCGAGTGCCCCGCCACATCCGGCCGCGCCGCTTGCCATGCCGTGAAGATCGCCCGGGCTGATGCGTCGGCGATCCGGCGCGACCGCGAACGATATGCAGGGCTCTGGCCGCCCTATCGCGCCCGGATGGAGGAGAAAGGTCCGCCCTGATCGGTGTCCGGGGTCCGCCCGAATCCGGGACAAGCCCATAGCGCCCGAGCACCGCCATCGCCGCTGGATCGCTCCCCCCTGAGATTTCAGGCGATTTGCGATTTCCAGAGAGATTTGAGCTGCGAAAAATTCAGAACTTACTGTTTTCGATCGGCGCCGGCCGCAGCTTTAGCGCGAAGTATCGCGCATAATTTCTACATAATTGAAAATATTCGCCATCGTCCTTGAAAATAAAATATCGCGAATTATTTCTTTAAAGCATGATATTATGTTCTACGGAAAGATTTTCTTCCGTAGAACGGAACAAAATATCATGAAGATTCCTTCACAAACCAAGCCTGCCATCTGGGGTGCCGTTGGTGGCGCGATCGCCCTGGCCGTAGTCGGATTCTCCTGGGGCGGCTGGTCGACAGCCGCGTCGAGCGAGCGCTTGGCGAAGCTCAGAGCCGAGAACGCCGTTGTCGCCGCCTTGTCTCCGATCTGCGTGAGCAACTTCCAAAATCAGCCAAACGCGGATGCCGCGCTCTCCGAGCTGAAGAAGATCAGCTCGTGGAGCCAGGGCGATTTCATCGCCAAGGGTGGCTGGGCCACGATGATCGGCAGCACATCGCCCGACTCGGCGGTCGCCAAGGCCTGTGCCGAAAGGCTCGGCATGCCGAAGACTTGAGGCGATCGCAGCGACCGTTCCGCGCGCAGTGCGACATCGGTCGAGCGGTCGCGACGCTTTCGGGACAGCGCGCCGGGGGCGTGTGCTGAAGCCGCGCGTGCCTTTGCCTGGTTTCCGGGGCGATAGCGATCTCGCATTATCGCTGGTCGACCTCGATGCCGGCGCCTGCCGCGGCCGCCTGCATCGCGATCGGTCAAATGAGAACAGCGGCGGCGAATCCGTGGTATCCTGTCTGATCAGTCTCGCCGAGATTCGCCAGTTTGCCCGCGTCGGCGGGGATCGGCCGAAACTGGCGCCGCTTCGGGTCTTGCACGCCTGAGCCTTCGGCGATCTTGCACAAACAGATCGGCGGACATCTTGTCCCAGCCCAGTTTCCTGAACAGGCAGGCCTTGTACCAGCATCCCGATCCGTCGAGGGTCGTCGTGCGTTGGTATCGCCGCGCTGCTGGATGCGATGGACGTTTGCGACGCGCGCCTGGATACCCGTCGCGAAGACGCACGGCGTCCCGCCGGGCAACTTGCCCTCGAAAGTGAAAAACCATGACCGAACGGATCATCAAGGTTGGCGATATCGTGAACCTCTCATTCGGCTTCGCCGACCGGTCGGGAGAGGGAGATTATGAGGTCTTTCGCGTGATGCCCGTGCGCGAGAGCGGAGAGCGCCAGTATCGCGTCAGAGGCGCTGACGGACATGAGAGGGCGATCGGTCACGACCAGATCGTCCTTTCGACAACGAAATCGCCGGCATCCGGCTCCCGGTGACGATCATGGGTTCGCTGGCATCAGCGACCGGACAGAAGGGGCGGCCGCAGCCGCCTATCAGGAGAAAGCAGATGACCGAACATTCGAAATCCCGCACCCAGGCGGAAGCCGCATTCCTCAAGACACAGACACAAGCCCTGTCGCGCAATCGCATCCTGTCGGAAGCCGAAGGCGTCAATCAGGCCCGCGACGCCAATACGGCCAGGCTGAAGGAACAGCGGCTCCAGAAGGAAGCCCTCGACCGCGCGACCGCCGCAGCGACGCCGAAGGCCGGCAAGCGCCCGAAATGACGGCGAAGGCCGCCGCGGTCGCAAGTAACGAACCGAAGGAATCTGTCTTGGATATCGACGTGACGTCTAAACCGGGCGAGGCGGCGTGGCTGCTGACCGATCTGCTCGGCCGGGAGATGGGGCAGGTTGTGGAAGAAAGCCCAGGCGCGTTTCGGATCCAGCCCGCCGGTCATGCGGTGCAGACGATGGCGAGCATGAAGCTCGAACCCTATCGGACACTGGATGAGGCGCTTGCCGAGATCGAACGCTTCACCCGTGGAACTTGCAGGCGCGCGCAACCCGGCGATCGTGACGAGGAGCCGGCATCGTGACGAGCCGCCCCGCTTCCGTCACGGCCAGGGAACGAAGCTGAGCTTTATTCCGGCCGCTTGCGGCGGCGCTTATCCGGGGTGCCGGCCGGCATGTCGATGAGTTTCGCCTTCCGCGAAGCCTTGGTTTCGTCAGAGATCGGCACGTCGGAGAGCGCTTCGTCGATATGCCGCCCTGCAACGGCGCGCGCTTTCAGTTGCTGGCTCTTGCGGGTGACATTCTTGGGCGAATCCAGCGGAAGCGACCGATCCATGTCGTGAACCGGGGCGTGTGTCGCAGCGTGTGTCTGGCCGTCCTGGGATTTGATCGCATCGGTCATCAAGGACGAACGGCCCGCGCTGTTCTTTGTTCCTCGTCGAGGCCCGCTCCCGAGTTCAAGTCGGACAGTCCTGCATGTCAAATGACAGGGACATCGATCTGGCCGCGTGGCACGTACATGGCGTAAATTGGGAATGCCCCGCCAAGCGGAGCGAGAGCGGGGATATTTTGACGACGCCGGAACTGCGAGACGCACGCTTCATGCGCAGCCTGCTGGCGGCGTCCGACGACTGCATCAAGGTCATCGATCTTGCCGGCGGGCTGTCCTTCATGAGCGAGGGCGGCCAGCGCATCATGGAGGTCAGCGACTTCAACGCGATCAAGGGATGTCCCTGGCCTGATTTCTGGACCGATGAGGGCAACGCAGACGCCAAATTCGCGCTCGAGGAAGCGCGGGCCGGCCGCAGCTATCGCTTCCAGGGCATCGCCAATACGTTTGCCGGAAATCCTCGCTTCTGGGATGTCCAGGTCGGCCCGATCATCGGTCCGGACGGCAAGCCCGAGGCGATCCTGTCGGTGTCGCGCGACATCACGGCGATCAAGGAAGCCGAGCAACGGCAACGCCTGCTTGCGCTCGAGCTGAAGCACCGGATGAAGAACACGGTCGCCATGATCCAGGCGATCGCCAATCAGACGATCCGTGGCGGCGCCGAGATTGACGCCGTCAAGGACGCCTTCACCGCGCGGCTCAACACCATGGCCTCGGCGCAGGACATCCTGACACAGACCGCCTGGGCAAGGGCGAGCTTGAAGTATCTCGTCGCAGAATCGTTGAAGGGGCATGGCGACCTGTCGCGCTTCCGGATCGAAGGTCCGGCCGTCGAGCTCTCGTCGAAGACCGCCCTGGCGATGGCGCTTGCGCTCCACGAACTGGCGACCAACGCCACGAAATATGGCGCGCTCAGCCAGGACGACGGACGCATCGACGTGACGTGGTCGGTCCTGGAGGGCGAGTTCAATTTCGAGTGGCGCGAGAGCGGCGGCCCTCCCGTCGAGCCGCCCAGCCGCCGTGGCTTCGGATCGCGGATGATCGAACGGGCCTTGGCCGGATACTTCAGCGGGACAGCCGGAATGGACTATCAGCCGGCCGGCGTGGTCTTTTCGCTCCGTGGGCCCATCGAAGCCCTCACCGCCGACTGATCAAGCCGCTTCCCGGAAGGCTTCGATCACCTCGGCTGGCCGGTACGGCTTCCTGAGATAGCGAGCATTCGCCGGCAGATCGCCTTCCGGGGGCAGGACGCGTCCGCTCGTCACCACGATGAGGACCGGCGGCCAGCCGAGGCGCACGGCGTGCGCCAGCTTCATGCCGTCCATGGAGCCTGGCATCTCGATATCGGTGAACACCACCGCGATGTCGGGGCGGATCTTCAGGATGGCGATGGCTTCGTCGGCATGGGCAGCCTCGACCACCTCGAATCCGGCTTCCGCAATGAAGTCGGCTGCGTCCATCCGGAGCAGCGGCTCATCTTCGACGATCAGGACAACCAGCTTCGACATCATGTTCTTTCGGATGCGTCTCTCAAGCCAACTGCCCGCGGCAGCTCTTGTTGCCTCGCATTGAAAAGAATTGCGCCCGCTGACCTCATCGCCGCATGAAAGCCGGCGGGGTCTCGATGATGCCGAGCGCTTCCCGCCCGCCTCGCCTCAGCCGCGGTGCTGCCAGCCTGTCAGCTTGCTCCACGCGGGTTGAGAACGTCCCTCAGCCGATCCCCCACAAGGTTGATCGCGATGACGGTGAACAGCAGGGCGAGGCCCGGATAGAAGCTGATCCAGAACTTGCCAGAGAGCATGTACTGGTAGCCATTGGCGATCAGCATGCCGAGGCTCGGCTCGGTGACCGGGACCCCGAGCCCCAGGAAGGACAGCGTCGCTTCGAGCGCAATGGCGCGGGCCACCTGGACGGTTGCGATCACCATCAGCGGCGTCAGGCAATTCGGTAGCAGGTGCCACAGCAGGATGCGCCAGGGCGAGGCGCCCATCGCCCTGGCCGCCTCGATATATTCCTTGCGGCTCTCGATCAGCGCGCTGGCCCGGGCCGTGCGCGCATAGGCAGCCCATTCGACGATGACGAGCGCGAGCACGACGTTGAGCACGCCCTTGCCGAGAAAGGCGAGGATCATCAAGGCGATCAGGATCGCCGGAAAGGAGAGCTGCAGGTCGACCAGGCGCATCAAGGCACTCTCGATCCGCCCGCCGGCATAGGCAGCAAAGAGGCCGAGCAGGGCGCCGACCGCGGCCGCGACCACGGCGGAGGTCACGCCCACGAACAGCGAGATGCGCAGGCCATAGAGAATGGCCGAGAGCATGTCGCGCCCCTGATCGTCGGTGCCCAGCCAGAACGTCATGCCGCTCGCCGAGGTCGAGCCGGGCGGCATGCGCCCGTCCAGGATGTCGAGCTGAGTCAGGTCGTAGGGGTTCTGCGGCGCGATCCAGGCAGCGAGGAGCGCGAGCAGGACGACGACCGCCAGCAGCGTCAGGCCGACCACGGCGGTGCGCGAGGCGGTGAAGGCGCGTGCGAATCGATTGAAGCCCGAGGCGCGCGGCGGGACGACTTGATCGAGCGAGGCCGGCGCGCTCATCGGCTCGTCCTCACGCGCGGGTCGAGCACCGCGTAGAGGCAATCGACCAGGAGGTTGATGGCGACGAAGAGCAGGACGATGATCATCAGATAAGCGACAATCATCGGCCGATCCAGGACATGAATGCTGTCGATGATCAGCTTGCCCATGCCCGGCCAGGAGAAGATCGTCTCGGTGACGACGGAAAAGGCGATCACCGACCCGAATTCGAGCCCGACGATGGTGACGACCGGGATCATGATGTTCTTCAGCAGATGCCTGCTCACGACCGCGCGCTCGGAAAGTCCCTTGGCGCGGGCGGTGCGGATGTAGTCCTGCGGGATGATCTCGCGCGCCTCGGCGCGGACGAGGCGCATCACCAGCGAGGTCTTGAACAGCGCCAGATTCAGCGCCGGCAAGATCATGTGCTGCAGCCCGTCCAGCGTCAGGAACGACCATTGGATGCCGAGGAGCGCGCGCGTCTCGCCGCGCCCGCCGGAGGGCAACCAGCCGAGCTGCACGGCAAAGACCATGATGAGCAGCAGCCCCACCCAGAACCCCGGCAGCGAGAAGCCGAGGATCGAGCCGGTCATGATCGCCTTGGAGACCGGCGAATGCGGTTTCACCCCGGCGAACAAGCCGAGCGGGATGCCGATCACGATCGCCAGCAACATCGCCGCGACCGCCAGTTCGAGCGTCGCCGGCATGCGCTGAAGAATGACCTGCAGGGCAGGCTCGTTATAGACGAAGCTGCGCCCGAGATCGCCGTGGATCGCGCCGTTCAGGAAGGAGAGATATTGGACCCAGAGCGGCCGATCGAGGCCGAAGGCGGCAATGGTGCGCAGCCTCTCGCCCTGATCGGCATCTTGTGAGATCAGCGTCTCGACCGGATCGCCGATCACGCTGATGCCGATGAAGACGATCACCGTCATGGCGATCACCACGAAGATCGCCTGCAGCAGGCGCCGCAGCAGCCAGGCGCTCATGATCTGCGCTCGCCCATCTCACGCGCCTCGGTGGTGCTGCCATTCATCTGATTTCGCGCCGTCCGCTCATCTGCAGGCTGGGGCCGCTATTTGCCGATCCGGTGCCCGGAGCGCTCGAGATCGAAAGCGGCCTCGGTGCTGCGGCTGAGATCGCTCTTCTTGATCCGCTGCGTCGGCGTCTTCGGGAACTCGTCGATCCTCTCGATATAGCGCGGAATCTGGAAATACGGCATCCGCCCCTCGCACCAGCGGATCAACGCCAGCGGATCGGGGCTGCGTCCGCCGGCCGCGCGGATGAACAGCTTGAGATCGTCGTCGCCGAGTTCGCTCGGCACGCCGATCAGCGCGCATTCTTCAATGTCGTCATGGGTGAGGATGATGCGCTCGACCTCCCAGGCCGAGATGTTGACGCCGCGCCGGCGCACGCTGTCCTTCTTGCGGCCGGCATAGAACAGGAAGCCGTCCTCGTCGCGCCGGGCGAGGTCGCCGGTCGAGAACCAGCCGTCCCTGACCAGCGCGGCGCTCGCCTCCTCCATCCGGAAATAGCCCTTGAAGGCGAGCTCGGCCTCGCGCGGCCTGACGACGATCTCGCCCGCTTCGCCGACAGGCACCTCCTGCCCGTCCTCGCCGAGCAGCTTCACATCGTAGAACGGCAGGGTGCGCCCGCAAGAACCGAGCCGGCCTTCCGGATTGATCGTGACGAAGGTCGTCATTTCCGAGAGCCCGTAACCCTCGCGCAACACGACGCCAAAGCGTTCCTCGAAGGCCCGCCAGACATCGATCGGGCAGCCGCCGCCCCAGGCCATGCGAACCTTGTGCTGCCGGTCGAGGGGACTTTCCGGCTGCTTCAGGAGCAGCGGCAGGACGCCGCCGAGATAGTGGATATGCGTGACGTCGTAGCGCCGGACCTGGTCCCAGAACTGCGAGGCACTGAACTTCTCGACCATGGCGAGCGTGATCGGCTCCATCAGCGCCGCGATCAGCACGGCGACGCCGGCCCCATGATGCAACGGCTCCCAGAGCAGGAAGACGTCTCCAGCCCTGGCGCCGGTCAGCGCCAGCGTCCCCATCGGCCCCGCACGCAGGCTGCGGTCGCTCTTCAGCACGCCCTTCGGTTCGCCGGTGGTGCCGGAGCTCGGCGTGATCGCGATGATGTCGTCGGCCAACACATCGACGGGCGGCCGGCCAGGCGAAGCGGCATCGATCAACCGGGAAAACTCTCCCGGGCCGTCGCCCCCGCGCCAGACCAGCTTGAGCTCCGGCAGCCGCGCGGTGATCGGCGCGAGCAACTCGGCATGGCTGCGATCGGCGATGAGCGCATGCGGCGCGAAGCGATCGAAGACGAAGTCGAGCGAGGCGCCCTTGAGATGGACATTGACGGGGATGCGGACCAGTCCCGCCTTCGCCAGCGCGAAGATGGTGACGATGTGATCGGGATGGCTCGGCAGCATCACGGCGACACGGTCGCCCTTGCGCAATCCCGTCGCCAGCAACGCGTTCGCCAGCCGGTTGATCCGGCCATCGAGTTCGCCGACGGACCAGTCGCGCTCCCCGAAGCGGCAATAGACATGTGCGGGATCCGCAGCAGCGCGCCTGTCCCAGAGCTGCCCGATCGTGATGGCGTCGGTCTGCATGTCGTACCCCGGAATGCTCGCCCGGTCGACGCGCATATGTCGGCCAAGGAAGTATCGAATTGCAATAACAGTGATTGAATATTGATATTATGTTCGGATATGTGTCAAGCCAGGGCGAGCGAGACACGGAGGCTGATTTGTCCGACATCGAACTGGAGCGCCACGGCGCGGTCGCGATCGTCGCGATCAATCGTCCGGCCAAGCGCAACGCGCTCAGCGGCGAGGCCTGGCGCGAACTGGGTGGCGCGTTCACGCAGCTTCATGCCGACGATGCGCTGCGTGCCATCATTCTCACCGGCCGTGGCGGCGCATTCTGCGCCGGCGACGAGATTGGCGCCTTCGCCGCCGTGCGCGACGATCCTCCGGCGCGCCAGGTCTATTGGGACGGCATCATGGCTTGCTACGCGGCGGTGTCGGCGGCACGCGTACCTGTGATCGCGGCCGTCAGTGGACCCTGCGTCGGCGGCGGCTGCACCCTGGCGCTGCGCGCGGATTTCCGGATCGCCGACGCGACCGCGCGTTTCGGCGTGCCCCCGGCAAAGCTAGGCCTGGTCTATCCAGCCGACAGCACGCAGCTCCTCGCCGCGACGGCCGGCCTCTCGATGGCGCGGCATATGCTCTACACCGGCGCTCTGATCGGGGCCGAGGCGGCGCTGTCCTGCGGGCTCGTGTCGGACGTCGTCGAGGACGATGTCGTCGAGGCGGCGCTACGCTTCGCCGCGCCCATGCTCGCCAATGCTCCACTCTCGATCCGGGCCGCCAAGCTCGCCTGCGACGCGATTCAGCTGGGCCGCCTCGCCGATGTTGCAGCCAATGTCGCGGCGCTGTCGGACGCCGCCGATCGCAGCGAGGACTATCGCGAAGGCACGCGCGCCTTCGCCGAGAAGCGCAAGCCGGTCTTCACCGGGCGCTGAACCGGAACGCCGACAGGACGACGACGATGACCGAGATCACCGTGCCCACCGACGCGAACGTGTTTGGCGCCCTGTTCGGCCGGGAGCACGATCCGGCGCGCGTCTTCATGGAAACGGCGGCCGGGCGGCAGCTCCGCTTCGGCGAGGCGGCGGACATCACCGCCCGCTACGCCGGCCTGCTGGCCGGACTCGGCGTCGCGAAAGGCCGGCTCGTCGCCGGCCTTCTGGAGAAATCGCCCGAGGGCATCCTGCTCTATCTCGCGGTTTGCAGGCTCGGAGCCGTCTATCTGCCTGTCCATATCGGCCTGACCGACGCTGAAATCGGTCATATCCTCCGGGATGCCGAGCCGGTGGCGGTGGTCTGCGACCCCTCGCGGCGCGACTGCGTCGGCTCGGCCGGAACGCACCGCGTGCTGACGCTGGACGCAAAGGGCGCAGGCACGCTGACCGAGGGGAGCCGCGGAATCGAAGGGCTGGACGAACTCACGGCGGTCTCGCCGTCCGACGCGAACGCCATGGTCTACACCTCCGGCACGACGGGCCGGCCGAAAGGCGCGCTGCTTTCGGCCGGCAGCGTGATCTGGAACGCGCGCGCGCTCGCCGCCTGCTGGCGGATCGGCCCGGACGATACCCTGCTCCACGCCAACCCCATGGCCTACGGGCTCTTCGGCACGACGACGCCGGCGCTTGCCGGAGGCGCCGCGATGATCCTGCTGTCGAAATTCGAGACGGAGGCGGTGCTGGCCGCCTTGCCCCGCGCGACGATCTTCGCCGGGGTCCCGACCTATTACAGCCGCCTCATGGCCGACCCGCGTTTCGGCCGGGAGCTCTGCACCGAGATGCGCCTGTTCGTCACCGGTTCGGCGCCGATGCGGGCCGATGCCTTCGAGGCCTTCGCGGCCCGCACCGGCCATCGCCTCCTCGACCGCTACGGGCTGACCGAGGCCCTGATCGCCACCTCGAACCGCTTCGAGGATCGTCGCCGCCCCGATACGTCGGGCCTGCCGCTGCCGGGTTCGCGGCTTCGCATCGTCGACAAGGACGGGCAGGAGGTGCCGGCCGGAACGGTCGGGATGATCGAATTGCAGCAGCCTTTTCCGTTCCTCGGCTATTGGCGCGACGACGCGAAGACGGCAGCCGCCTTCCGCGACGGCTGGTTCGTGACCGGCGATTTCGGCCGCGTCGACGAGGAGGGCCATGTCAGCGTGCTCGGTCGCGGCGCCGATCTCATCATCACCGGCGGCCTCAACGTCTACCCCAAGGAAGTCGAGGCGGCGCTCAACGCCTTGGACGCGGTTGCCGAAAGCGCTGTGATCGGCGTTTCGCACCCTGATTTCGGAGAGGCCGTCGTCGCCGTGGTGCAGCCGGCGAACCGCCGCACACCCTTCGATCCGCAGCAAGCGATCGCGGCGCTCCGATCTTCGCTGGCCGGCTACAAGGTGCCCAAGCGCATCGAGCTGGTCGACGAGATGCCGCGCAATACGCTCGGCAAGATCCAGAAGAACCTCCTCAAGCAGCGCTTCGCCGGAACGTTCGGCCCGGGCGCGGGTTGAGGCGCCGGACGAAGCTGCTACAGCTTGGACAGCCCCGCGAAAGGTCTCCGCACACCATGGTGTCGTCGATGTCGAAATCTGCGCCAGCCGCACCCCTGGCCGACCGCGGCGAAGGGGCGCCGGAGATCGACGAGCGCCTCTTCGTCGCCTCCGTCGCCAAGGCGATGAAGGTCCTGGAGGCCTTCGACAAGACGGCCGCGACGCTGAGCCTGTCGGACATCGCGATCCGTACGGGGCTCGGCCGCAGCGCCTCGCAGCGCTTCATCTATACGCTCGAGCGCCTCGGTTATCTCGATCGCGACGCCCAGACGAAGCGCTACGGCCTGTCGCGGAAGGTCTTCCGTTTCGCGCAAAATGCCAGCTCGTCGAACCAAGGGCTGGAAGCGGCCTATCCGCAGATGCGCATCCTGAGTGAGAAGACCCGGGAGACGATCTCCTGGGTCGAGGTCGACGGCGCCGACATCGTCATCATCGCAACGATACCGAGCACGCATATCTCGTCGGTCAACCTCCCCATCGGCACCCGGTTTCCGGCACTCTCCTCCTCGTCCGGCCAGATGCTGCTCGCCCATTCCGCACCGAGCCATGTCGAGAAGGTCTGGAAAGCGTCCGCCTCTTCGGTGTCACAGCGCACCAAGGCGCGCGACGCGGCCGAGATGATGCGCATCCTCGAAGCGGCCAAGGCGGTCGGCTTCTCCGTCACCGAGAAGAACATGGAACAGGGCAGCATCTCGGTGTCCGCGCCGGTTCATGATCGCGCCGGCCGCGCGATCGGCTCGATCAACCTCTCGACCCTGACCACGCGCTACAGCCGCGAGACCGCGATCGCCGAACTCGCGCCGCTCGTGCTCGAGGCCGCGACGAAAGCGACGGAAACGCTCGCCTCCTGAGCCGGGCCTCGGCGCCCGCTCACTCAGTCGGAATCTCTGGGTTTCAACGTGCGGGCGTCGCTTGCGCGCAATCGGGCTCGCGCTCGCTTGACAGTCAGCAAAAATCGTCCTCAAATATCAATTATTATATACCAATAATAAGGGGATCGCGTATGGCTGCCACCCTCACCTCGCCGGTAAAGCGCCTCGCGCTCGCCTCGACCCTCCTTCTGTGCCTGGGCGCCGCGCCTGCCTTCGCCGAGAAGCTGACCATGGGGATCGGCGGAGCGGTCAATTCGCTCGACCCTCATTTCTACAGCACGACGCCCAACAACCTGGTCGCGTTCCACATGTTCGACCGGCTGGTGCATCGCAGCCCGGAGGGCAAGCTCACTCCCGGTCTCGCTACGGAATGGCGCGCGATCTCGCCGACCGTGTGGGAGTTCAAGCTGCGCGAAGGCGTGACCTGGCATGACGGCAGGCCCTTCACGGCCGACGACGTCGCCTTCACCCTGAAGCGCGCCATCGACGTTCCCAACAATCTCGGCGGCTTCGCCGGCATCATCCGGCCGATCAAGGACACCGAGGTCGTCGGCCCCACCGTGATCCGCCTGACCACCACGTCGCCAGTGCCGAACCTGCCGAGCGACCTCACCCGCCTCGCCATCGTCTCGCGCCACGCCGGCACCGATGCGACCACGGCCGACTACAACAGCGGCAAGGCGGCGATTGGCACCGGCCCGTTCAAGCTGGTGAGCTATACGCCCGGCGAGCGCGTCGAATTCGCCCGCAACGACAACTGGTGGGGCGAGAAGCCCGCCTGGACGACGCTGACGATCCGGCTGATCCCGAATACCGCCGCACGGACGGCCGCCCTGCTGTCCGGCGATCTCGACCTGATCGACACGCCCTCCGCCAGCGATCTCCCGCGCCTCGAGAAGTCCGAGAACATCCACGTTGCCTCGGTCGCTGGCATGCGCGTCAACTACATCGTCCCGATGATCAAGCCGGCCGAGGATGCGCCGCCGATAACGGACAAGAAGGGCGCCAAGCTCGATCCGTCGCCGCTGACCAGCCAGAAGGTCCGCGAGGCGCTCTCGATCGCGATCAACCGTGCCGGCATCACGGAGCGGATCATGCTGGGCACCGCCAATCCCACGGGCCAATGGCTGCCGCCCGGGATCATGGGATACGATCCCAAGACCCCGGTCCCGGCCTATGATCCGGAAAAGGCCAAGCGCCTTCTGGCCGAGGCCGGATTCCCCAACGGCTTCAAGATCACGCTCTCGACCTCAAACGACCGGGTGCCCTACAGCGTCGAGGTCGCGCAGGCGATCGCGCAGATGTGGAGCCGCATCGGCGTCGACACCGCGATCGACGCCATCCCCTTCAGCGTCTACTCGTCGCGAGGCGCCAAGAGCCAGTTCACCGCCTATCTCGGGAGCTGGAGCAACAATTCCATGGAAGGCACGGGCCTGCTCAGGGATCTCGTCGGCACGCGCAACAAGGAGACCGGCTGGGGCCTCTACAATTGGGCGCAGTATTCCAATTCGAAGCTCGACGCGCTCAATGCCAGCGCCATCGCCGAGATCGACGACACCAAGCGCGAGGCCCTCGTGCTCGACGCGGTGAAGCTGGTCTCCACCGACGTCGCCATCCTCCCGCTCTACCACTTCAAGAACATCTGGGCGACGCGAGGCAAGGTGTTCTACCAGCCGCGCATCGACGAGCTCACATTGGCAGTCGACGTGAAACACAAATAGCACGAGCACGCACAGTTTGATCTCGATCAGCGGCAAGCGCCAATAGCTGACCTTGTCGCCCGCCAGGAAGCAGAGGCTGTTGGGCGAGCGAATGGGGAGTGCCTTGCGCCGAGATGCCTCCAGCAGCCTTCCTGGAGGCATCTCAAGCCGGGCATGCGATTCCGAACTGTTGTCGTTTTCCCTACAAGTTGCGATTAGACGCCGCCTCTGGCCTTCGCCACCCAGTCGTCGAACATGGCCTTGTTTTGGGTGATCCACTCATCGGCCATGCGGTTGATGTTGGCGCTGCTGGCGCCGTTCTTGTTGATGTTGAACTCCCAGGCCGACCAGCTCGCGAGCGGGAACTTGATCTGCTCGATCAGTGTCTTGATCGCCGGGTTGGCCGCGACGAACTGCTTGTTCGCGACAGAGGCCCAGTTCCAGGACGACATCGCCATGCGGCAGGGATCGGCTCCGCCGGCGCAGCCTTTGACGCCCGGTACCAGGGCTGAACCGCGGTTCGGCACGTTCGGCGGCAGCGCATCCTCCGGCGTGGGCAGCCAGACGACGTCCTCGCCCGGGATCAGCGCGTTGTTCACCCAGGACGGGCTCCACGCATAGAAGAAGGCGGGCTCGCCGCGCTTCACGCGCGCCACGGCCTCGACCATCAGGGTCTCGTATTTGCCGCGCACCGAGCGGACGGTGTCCTTGAGGCCGAACTTGTCGAGCTGGAAGTCGACCACGTCGCCGCAACTCCAGCCCGGGTCGCAGTTGATCAGGTCCGCGCGCCCATCCTTGCCGAACAGCGCGGCGATCTTGGGATCCTTCATCTGCACCAGCGTGGTGATGTTGTGTGCGGTCGCGGTCTTCTTGTCGATGAGGTAGCCGTTGATGCCGCCGCCGACGATCATGCCGCTGCCGAGCAGCTCGGCCTGCTTCTCGACGGCCCGGAAGGCGGGTTCGCGTTGGGGCATGTTGACGTCGGTGGCGAGGTCGAGATCGCCCTGCCCTGCAGCCTGGAAGAACAGCGTCGTGTTGAGCGTCGAGAGCTTCACCTCGTAGCCGAGCTCCTTCATCGCCCGGCTGATGATTTGGGCAGTCACGTAATTGGCGCCGAGGCTGTCGCTCTGGGCGTAGCGCACGGTCTTGCCCTTGCCCGGCAAGGCCTGGGCGAACGCCGCTCCCTGCAGGGTGACTGCGGCGAGCGCCGCCGCGGCAACAGTCTTGATAAACGGTCTGGCTGACAGGCTGATCATCGGGTTCTCCTCTTCGGTTATGGCTGGTCTTGTCCCCGGCCCGCCCTTTGTGGGCGGGTTCTTCGTTGGAATCGGTCGGTCACGCCGCCTGTCGGCCGGCCTCCGGCGGCGCAGGCGCGGTGATCTCCTCGCGGCAGCTTCCCCGCAGGAAGCGCATCAGCGCCTGAAACAGGGAGGTGCGCTGGTCACGTTTCGTCTCGGCGAGTTTCTGGGTGATGCGGTCGAGCATCATCGCCAGCAGGACGATGGCGATGCCGCCGATGGCGGCGCGGCCGACATCGAGCCTCCCGAGGCCCTGGAGCACGACGAGGCCGAGCCCTTCGGCGCCGATCATCGCGACGACGACCGACATCACCATCGCGGTCAGAACGGTCTGGTTGAGCCCACCGAGGATGGACGGGATCGCAAGCGGAAGCTGGATCTCCCAGAGCAACTGGCGGCTGTCCGCGCCGAAGGCGAGACCAGCCTCGACGATCTCGTGCTCGACCATGCGGATGCCGAGATTGGTGAAGCGGATCAGCGGGGGAGCCGCAGCAGTGACCACCGCGACCTCGCCCGGGACAGTGCCGACGCCGAACAGCATCACCACCGGCACGAGGTAAACGAAGGTCGGCGTAGTCTGCATGATGTCGAGGATTGGGCGGACGACGTTCCAGACCCGGTCGCTGCGGGCGCAGAGAATACCGATCGGGATGCCGATCACCGCGCAGAAAACGATCGCGGTCGTGATTAGCGAGAGCGTCGTCATCGCCTCGGTCCAAACGCCGAGCATGGCGATGACGACCAGAGAGACGACGCTGAAGGCCGCGACGCCCCGGCCGGCGCTGCGCCAGGCGATCAAGCCGATCAGCAGGAGCATCACCGGGAACGGAATCGCATGCAGCACCCAGTCGTTGAAGCCGAGCAGACTTTCGACCGGCCATTTGATCGCCTGGAACAGCGGCCGCAGGTTCAGGGCCAGCCAGCGGACTCCGTCCTGGATCCACTGGTCGACCGGGAAGATCGCGAGATCGTCAGCCTTGATCATGCGGCTTCTCCCGGGCTCGGCAGGTTGGCGATACGGGCGAGTATCTGCTCGGCGCCGAGCAGACCGACGAGCTTGCCACTGTCGTCGACGACGCCCATGGCGTGATCGGAGCGGTAGCTGCGCGCGACATCGACGAGCCTGGCGCCCTCGGGAACGCAGAGATAAGGGCCACGCCCGGCCGGCAATTCGCCGGTCTGCTTCAGCGTGGCGATCTGGGCTTCGCCGAGTCCGGCGACCACATGCTCCTGCTGGTCGAGCAGGAGGCCGCCCCCGGCGCCTCCGACGACGATACCGTTCGGACCGCGCCAGAGCACGGTCGGCGCCTTCATCACCGAGTGTGCGTCGAACAGCCGTGCCCTGTCGACTTCGCGCGTGAAGGCGGCGACATAGTCGCTGCCCGGCTCGAGCACGATCGATTGCGGCGTGCCCTCGCGCACGAGCTTGCCTTCCGACATGATCGCGATGCGGGTGCCCAGCTTCAGCGCTTCCTGGAAATCATGGGTGATGAACAGGATGGTCTTGTTCAGCGTGCGCTGGAGGCGCAGCAACTCGTCCTGCATCTCGGTGCGGATCAGCGGATCAAGCGCGCTGAAGGCCTCGTCCATGATCAGGATGTCGGCATCGGTCGCGAGGGCCCGCGCGAGCCCCACACGCTGGCGCATGCCGCCCGACAGCTCGTGCGGCAGGTGATAGCCCCAGCGCGCAAGCCCGACGACGGAGAGAATCTCCTCGGCGCGCTTGCGGCGCTGGGCCGGCGCGACGCCGCGCAGCTTCAGCCCGAACTCGACATTCTCGATGACGCGCTTGTTGGGCAGCAGCGCGAAGTGCTGGAACACCATCGACATCCGCGTGCGCCGAACCTCGCGCAGCGCCTTCTCGGAGAGCGGTACGATGTCCTGACCGTCCAGCAGGATGCGCCCGGCGCTGGGCTCGTTCAGCCGGTTGACGCAGCGTGCGAGCGTCGATTTGCCGGAGCCGGACAGACCCATGATCATGTACATCGCGCCGGACGGGACGCTGAGCGAGACGCCATCGAGCCCAACAACCTGGCCGAGCTTCCCGAAGACGCTGTCCTTCGTGCCGCCGCCGCGCAGGATCTGCAGCGCCTCGGTCGGGTCCTTGGCGAAAACCTTGTAGAGGTTTTCGATACGCAGCCTTTCGCTCACCGCTGTTCCCCTTCTCATTGTCCGGTGGGGTCGACCTTCCGCCCGTTCTCCCAGGAGCGCTGCGCGGTCAGCGCAGCGGCGAAAAGTCGGTCGGCAGCAGGATCTTGTTCTCGGCCTGCTCGATGTTCTCGGAAAGCCTGGGCAGGAAGGCCTGCCAGCGCGGCTCGTCGGCAAGCTGCTGGCGCCTGCGCCGCCGGTCCTCCAGATCCTCATAGGCCCAGAGATGCGTGACCTGGCTGAGTGCACCGATCTCGGTGGTGAAGTAGCCGATAAGGCGGCCGAGGATGGGCTGCTGGATCGCGAGCCCTTCCTCGCGAACAAGCTTGAGATAGGTCCCCATCCTGCCCGTTCGGATGCGGTAGATGCGCTCCTCGACGATCACGCGCGGCCCTCCTCGGCGGCTTCGGTGAGAAAGCCCCGCATCAGCGCAGCAACCTGGCCGGGTGCCTCGTTCAGCAGGGAGTGACGCAGCCCCGGCAGGATGTGCAGCCGGGAGTCCGGAATGCGCTCATGCATGTAGCGCGACATGCGTGGGTTCGAGCCCTGATCGTGCTCGCCGGTCATGATCAGTGTCGGCAACCGGATCTGGTCGATCAACCCGCCGAAATCAGTCTCGGCCAGCACGCGGTAGGCCGATGCGTAGCAATCGGGATCGTTTTCAGCGTTGCGGCGGCGGAGTTCGACGATCAGCTCGGGATTGCGCGCCTGAAAATCCTCGGTCAGCCAGCGCGACAGCGAGGCGTCGTAGTGCGAACCGCGATCGCCGGCCTTGAGCGCGGCGAGGCGCGCCAGCACGCGCTCCCGCTCCTCGTCGGTCCGGCCAGAGACCGTCGACAGCAGCACCAGCCGCCGCAGCCGCTCGGGGTGGGTCAGGGCGAGGCGCTGCGCGATCAGGCCGCCGAGCGAAAAACCGGCGAGATCGAAGCGGCCGAAGCCGGTGTGATCGGCAAGCGCGAGCACGTCGCCAGTGAAATCGTCGATCTCATAGCGGCCCTTGACCCGCGCCGAGCGGCCATGGCCGCGCAGGTCGAAGCTCAAGATGCGGAAGCGGTCGGACAGCCGCGTGATCACCCCGTCCCAGGACTCGCAATAGGAGCCGACGCCATGGACCAGCACGAGCGGCAGACCGCCCGAGCCGCTCAGCCGGTAGTTCAGCTCGACGCCGTCGCGAAGGAGCGTGCCGTTCACATCAGGCGCCTGTGTCAGGGCAGCCGCATCCGCCATCGCCGTCAGGCCCCGACCGCAGCGAAGCGCGGACGGGCGGCCTTGCGTTCGCGGGCTGCGAAATGCGGCATCACCTCGTCGATGAAGAGCCTGAGCGTCCGGACCTGCAACTCGAAGGGCAGATTGTAGGAGAGGCCAAGACAGAACTGGTCGACGCCTGCGGCCTCGTAGACCTCGAGCTTGGAGATGACCTCTTCCGGCGTGCCGAAGACCAGGTTATCGCGGATCGCCTTTGGGTCGTAGCTGCCGCGATTGGCGACCGTCTCGAATGGCACGGCCTCGGGGAAGCCGTTCTTCACCGTGCCTATATTCTGCATCAGATTCTCGAAATAGCGCCCGTAATCGACGCTGTACCGGACGATCTCCTGCCAATCCTGCCTGCTGTCATAGACGCAGGTGCGGCGCTGCATCATGAATTTCGGGCGCGGGCGCTCGGGATGATCGGTGCAGGCCTTGCGGAACTTCTCGGCGAGTACGCCGATCTCCGCGACCGGCGCCGAAAGCGGGGTCGAGAGGATACTGGCGCCAAGGCCGACGGCCCAGTCGAAGGTGCCGGGATCGCGCGCCGCGACCCAAATCCGGGGATGCGGGCTCTGCAGCGGCTTGGGTACCGAGGTCGCGAGCGGGAACCGCCAGTAATGCCCGTCATGGGCGTAGTCGCCCGCCCAGAGCTTTTGAACCGCGGGGACGAGTTCCTTCATATAGGCGACGCCCTCCTGCTGGGGCATGCCACCAGCCATGCGGTCGAACTCGTATTGATAAGCGCCGCGCGCGATGCCGATTTCGAGGCGGCCGCCGGTCAGGTGGTCGCAGAGCGCCGCCTCGCCGGCCAGCCGGATCGGCGACCAGTAGGGCGCGACCAGCGTCGCCGTGCCCAGCCTGATCCGGCTGGTATGCTGGGCGAGCCAGCCCAGCGTCTGGAACGGATTCGGCGAGATCGTGCATTCGATGGTGTGATGCTCGGCGGTCCACAACGTCTCGAAGCCGCCCTCGTCGGCCATGCGGGCAAGCGCCAGCATGTTGGACATGGCGTCCTGCATCGATTCATCGGGTGAAAAGCGCTCCATATTGATCGAGAGAGCGAATTTCATGGCTTGCCTCCGTGCAAACGTGCGGGACAGCGCATCAGCGCAGGCGGATGACGAACGGGTCCTGCATGGCACCCGAGTAGTCGATGACGACGTTCTTCAGGCGCGAGAACTCGCGCATGACCTCGAAGCCGCCGCGGCGGCCATAGCCGCTCTTCTTCGTGCCTCCGTTCGCAGACATGAAGGCGGCCGAGCGGTAGGTGTTGATCCAGACGGTGCCAGCCTCGACATTGCGGGCGAAGCGCATGGCCCGGTCGATATCGCGGGTCCAGATACCGGAAGCGAGCCCGTATTCGCTGTCGTTGGCGAGCGAGATCATCTCCTCCTCGCTCGAAAAGGGCACGACACCGACGACGGGGCCGAAGATCTCGCTGCGCATGAAGCTCATGTCGTTGCGTGCTTCGGTCAGCACCGTCGGCTCGTAGTACCAGCCGCGCGCCAGCGCCTCGTTCTGCGGCTTGCGGCCGCCGACGGCGATCCTGGCGCCCTCGCGCACGCCGGAGCCGACGAAATGCTCGACCTTGTCGAGTTGCGCCGCGAGCGCGAGCGGCCCGATATCGGTGTCCTCGGCCATGGGATGGCCGACCTTGACGCGCCTGGTGCGTTCGACCAGCGCCTCGACGAAGCGGTCATAGACCGGCGCCTCGACGAAGCAGCGGGAACCGGCGACGCAGGTCTGGCCGGCCGCAGCGAAGATGCCGGAGACGACGCCGTTGACCGCGCGCTCGATGTCGACATCCGAGAACACGACATGGGGCGACTTGCCGCCGAGTTCCATTTGGCAGGGCACGAGATTGCCCGCTGCGTTGCCGGCGATCTTGCGGCCGGTGTCGGTCGAGCCGGTGAAGACGTATTTCGCGATGCCGGGATGGCGGGTCAGCGCATCACCGGTGGTCATGCCGTCGCCGGTCACGACATTGACGACGCCAGGCGGAATGCCGGCCTCGATCACCAGTTCCGCCAGCGCCAGCGCCGAGGCCGTGGCATGCTCGGAGGGCTTGACCACGATCGTGTTGCCGATGGCGAGGCAGGGCGCCAGCGTGCCCGTCAGCATCATCAGCGGCGAATTCCAGGGGATGATCATCGCGACGACGCCGATCGGCTCGCGCAGGTTGAAGTTCAGCGTGTCGAGCTTGTTGACCGGGATCGTGTCCCCCTGGAGCTTGTCGGCCATCCCCGCGAAGTAGCCGTAGGAGTCCGGGATCGCCCGCATCTGGGCGCGCATCTCCTTGATCAGCTTGCCGTTGTCGCGGCATTCGAGCTGGGCCAATTCCTCGGCATGGGCCAGAACGAGCTCACCGAGCCGGCGTACCAGCTTGCCGCGATCGGTCTGCGTCATGCGCCGCCAGGCCGGGTTGATCAGCGCGGCGCGGGCTGAGCGGACGGCGGCGTCGACATCGCCGGCATCGCCCAGGGCGAACTCGTACCATGGCTCGGCCGTGGTCGGATCATAGCTCGGCGCGTAGACGCCACCTTGCGGCGCGACGAAGGAGCCGTCGATGAAATGCCCGATGCGCGAGCCCTGAAGGGTTTCGACCGTCGTCTTCATGATGCGCTGCCGCGCTCCCAGAGTTGCGGAATGCCGGCCCAGGGCCGGGTGTCCTCGACCATCGCGAAGCGCCCGCCGTCATGGGAATCGATGTAGATGCCAAAGCGGCGGCCGTTGCTCTCGCTGACATAGCGGCGAAGAACGCTGCGGGTTTCCCGCGTCAGGATCTGCTCGTAGGGCAACTCGTCGAAGCCGAAGAAGCGCACGCCCTCGGGCAGGCAAATGTCGCCGGCATCGCCTGCGAGTCGCGCCCGGTAGACAAGATGGCCTGGATCGCCATCGGCGACGTCGAACACCGAATAGAGAAAGGTGTCCTCCGGCAGCAGCGGCAGGCTCTCGCCATTGGCGAGCGGCAGCCTTCCGTCGAGAATGCGGCGTGTCGCTCGCGGCAGGGCCCAGCCGCCATCGCCCTCGCGGCAGAGCAGGAGCCTGCCGTCGGACTCGACGAGGTAGTTGACGATCATGCTGCTCGACGCGAGCCAGCCCGGCGGCAGCGGGTCCTTCACCGCCGCATAGCGGCCGCGGCAGAAGGCCAGCGGCGCGGAGGGGCTGGTGCCGAATGCCTGCACCTGTCCGATCAGCACGATGTGGTCGCCGGCATCGACGCGCTGGTGCAGGCTGCAGTCGAACCAGGTCAGGCAATCGCCGAGTACGGGCGCGCCGGTATGGACGCTGTCATAAGCGACGTTGGCGAATTTATCCGGAGATTTGGAGGCGAAGAGGTTCGAGAGGTCCTTCTGCTCCTCCTGCAGCAGGTTGACCGCGAAGCAATCCGCCGTTTCGAAGGCGGGAAAGCTCGACGCCCCCTTGCCGACGCAAACCAGCAACAAGGGCGGATCCAGCGAGACGGAGGTGAAGGAATTCGCGGTCATGCCGCGCGGACGACCCTCGGTGTCGTGCGTCGTGACGATCGTGACGCCAGTCAGGAAGGTCCCAAAAGCCCGCCGCAAGGCGACGGGGTCGATCGTGGTGGAATGTTGGGGCGCCGTCGCCAGCATGGCGATCCTCTTCGGTGCTCGTCACCAATGAGGATGAGGCTAGGCAGCCGCCCGCAGCCTTTCTTCCTCCGAAACGGAGGACACGCAGGCAAAAGGATTCGCTGCTTCAGGGGTAAGCGGCGGTTCGGCCTTCAATGACGTCGTGCATCTTCAACGCCAGTTCGAGAGTAAAGCGCCTTTCCGGCGTGTCCGGATTGATCTGGAACAGCTCCTCGATCCGCGCGAGCCGATAGCGCAGCGTCGTGACATGCAGCGCCATCGCATCGGCGCAGGGTTGGCTGCGGCAGCCGGCGCGCAGATAGGCCGTCAGCGTTTCCAGATAGGGCGTGCCATGCTCGCGATCATGCGATGCTACCCGGCCGATGCTGCCCTCGACGAAGGCCCGCACCTCGGCCGAATCGGCGGCGCCAATCAGCATCGGCAAAGGGCCGAAATCGAGCGCCGAAAGCACGCCGCTGCGCCGGAAGCTGCGCGCGATCCGCAGCATTCGCCAGGCCCGCTCCCATTCTCCGGAATAGGCGTCGAGCCCGTCACAGACGCCGCCGATGACGGCGATGGGCTCGCCACGCGGGCCATGGCGCAGCGTTTCGACCAGGCGCTGCGCGAAACGGTCGAGCCGCTCTCGCTCCTCGCCCGCCTGCGCAGGGAGCAGGCAGACCAAGCCGGTTCCGATCGTGATGACATGGCAACTCAGGCCATGTTGCCGCGCGAGCCGCTGGACGCTTTGATGGGCCTCCAGCGGCTCGCGCTCGCCGCCTGCGGCACCGGGAAGATCCACGACCAGCATGCGCAGCGCGCGCGACAGCGGCAGGCCGAGATGGCGCGCCCGGCGCGCGATGTCCTCCGGATCGCGCCAGCGCCGTTCGACGATCTCGAAGAACAACTCGGTCAGCGTGCGTGTCTCGAAGCGGAACTGGATCACGCTGCGCATCATCTGGACGCTCAGCGCGAATTTGGCGCTATCCAGCATGAGCCGCCGCAGATCGTCGCCCGGCTCGGCGTCGAACAGGACGAGGGCACCGACGATATCCGCATCGACGCTCAAAGGCTCGATCAAGGCTGGCAAGACCAGCTTTCCGCCGCTGGCTTCGATGGAGATGCTGCCAATTTTTGCCTCGCCGTCGGCCACCGCGGCCTTGACCGTGGCGATGACGGGATCGGCCTGCCCCGTCGCCAACAAGGTGCGCCACGCAGCTTCGTCATAGGAGACGGGGGCTGGCGAACCTGCGGCGACGAGTCCGTTTTCGGCGAAATCCACCACAAGCACCGCGCATCGCAGCAACTCGTCGAGCCGAGCCGCCAGGGCATCCGCCGATCCGCCCGACAGGACTTCCTGCAGCAAGGCTCCCTGGGCATGCAGCGCGCGACGCTGCTCCTCTGCTGCGCGCCGCTCTGCCCATAAACGATGCTCGCGCTCGACTGCGATCGCGCCGAGATGGGCGATCATGCCCATGAAGGCGAGGTCGTCGGAGGGCAGCGGCTTGATGTCGCGCGAGATGAGGCTCAGCACCATCGGGCGACCTTCGGCATCGACGCTGGTCAGCGGCATCACCAGAACCGAACGGTAGTCGCGCTCGAAGGCCTCGCGCCGGTAGCCCGGGAATTCCTCCGAGGCCCGTGCGTCGGGGATGTAGACCGGCTCTCCCGTCCGCAACGCCAAGAGCGCCGGGCTCGTCGCCAGTTCCCAGCGATCCTCGAGCTGGCGTCGCAGCAGCGTCGGGTCATGACGCACGGAGACATGGGCGTAGCCATGCCCTACGTCGATCGACATGATCGAGCCCATGCTCCAGCCGCCATGGTCACAGGCCGCCTTGACCAGGTCGAACAGGATGCCGGGGAGATCGACGCCGGAGTTGATCCGGCTCGCCACCTCCCTGAGCGAATGCATTTGCGAAACAGGCGTAAGCACTTCGCCCCCTTCCTATCTTGCGTAGCCTCGCAGCATTCCAACGGCCAAGCTTCCTCGCAATCATAGGAAGACATCCGGCTGACGAACACTAGCCTCGGCCGTCATCGCCACTGAGCTGTCGGGAGAGGGCCATGGATATCGGGGTGCGCAAGATCGCGACCTTCGTCGAGGAGACGATAATCGAGGGGGGCAAGGCGGCGCCGCGTCCGATCACCATGACGGTTGTCGCGGCAGTGGTGAAGAACCCCTGGGCCGGCCAGGGCTTCGTCGAGAACCTTCGTCCCGAGATCATGCGCATCGCGCGCCCGCTCGGCCTGGAGATGACGCGCCGGCTGATCGCCGTGCTGCCGAGGGAGCGGGTCGAAGCCTATGGCAAGGCCGCGATCGTCGGCGTAAATGGCGAGATCGAGCACGCTTCGGCGCTCATCCATACGCTGCGCTTCGGCAACACCTTCCGCGAGGCGGTCTCGGGAACCGCCTTCCTGAGCTTCACCAACACGCGCACCGCGCCGGGCGCGCTGATTTCGCTGCCGATGATCCACAAGAGCGAGACCGGCAAGCGTTCGCATTTCATCACGGCAACCTTCCAGATCGCCGATGCGCCCGGCCCCGACGAGATCGTCGTCGCGATCGGCGCCTCCGATGGCGGCCGCGCCCATCCGCGCATCGCCGACCGCTTCGAGGATATGAAGGAGATGGAGGCGGAGCTAACAGCACCTGAGCTCGTCAGCATCTGATCGAATCCGATGGTGGCAGACGCCATCGGCCTCATCTGTGCGAATGCGGTCCATGCCGGCGCCGATGCACAGCGCGGTGGGCCATCGAGATAATCCTGGCACACAGGGGCGTGGCGCCTTCGCAATGGCCCCGACCTGAGGCATCGGTGCGCTCGTGGGCGCCTGGTTTGATCGGCATCTATATGAGGCGACTGGCGTCGAGCTATCTTGGCGCTACATAAACTTGCATGTTTCCGATGGGAGGCGGCATCCCTCGCCAGCACATCGCGCTGCGCGCTCCCATCTTGCGCCGTATGTAAACATTGGCACGATGCCCGGAAGCAGACATTCGTTCAGGCACACCCTGGTGTCGGTGTCGGATTTAGACGGATATTTCTCACTCGCAGGCGAGCGACGAAGGCGTCCGCCTCAGCACTCAATCCCGCGGCAGGCTGCGGGCGCTGAAGTCACAGGATTGCTGAGCGATTGCCGCAATGCGCGCGGCGAGCGGCGAGATGTCGCCCTTGCGGTGCACCGCATGGTAACGGAGCGGTGGAATCGGCGGCTCGGTCCGGATGACGCGCAGCCGGCCGTTGGCGATCTCCGGGCCGAAATAGCTGGCCGTCAGGAAGGTGACGCCCAATCCGGCGGCGGCAAGGGCTGCCAGCACGTTCAGGCTGTTGCATTGAACGATGTGGTTGATCGCGAGTCCATTGGCCACCGCCCAGTCGAGCACCAGCTTCTGCAGGCCGGAGCCCTGGGTCTGCGTCAGGATCGGATAACGTGCCATCTCGCCGAGCGGGATCAGGTTCTCCTCCGGGCCGAAGCCCGGCGCCGACACCCATTCGAGCTGAACCGTATCGAGCGGCAATGCCGTGAATTCCGGCGTTTGCGGGGGATCCAGCGCGATGACGAGGTCGAGCTCGGTGGCCGCCAGCTTGCCGAACAGGTCGACGCTGGCCGCGACTTCGGGAACGGGCACGACATTGGGGTAGTCGTGCTTCATCGCGACGATCAGCTTTGGCAACCAGGTCAGGGCGACGAGCTCGGTCGTGCCGAAGCGGAACGGCCCCGAGAAGGTCGCGGCCCCGCCGGCCGCCTCACGGAAGCGCGGTTCCAGCGCGAGCATCTCTGTGGCGATCGGCAGGCTCGCCTCGCCGGCCCGGGTCAGGCGCAAGGCATGGCTCGTGCGGTCGAAGAGGGGTCCGCCGATCACGGCCTCGAGTTCGATGATCCGCTTCGACACTGTCGATTGCGCCAGATTGAGATGCCGCGACGCCTCGGTGAAGCCGCCAAGTTTGGCGGTCCAGTAGAAGGCCTCGATCTGCCTCAGACTCGCCGGCATCGCTTTCCCCCATCGCTCGGCGCCACTTCATGATGAAGAAAAGCGATAGCTTGTGAGAAATATATTCGCTTTCTGTCATTCTCGCCATGTCACATGATTCCCGAAACCAAGCTCTTGGGGACGGAATCTTCCATGTCGTTGATCGGCCACCGTACCAATCCGAACAGCCCTGCGGTGCCGGAGGCGATCCTCGACGGCTTCCGGACCGCCCCCGTCTCGATCATCTCCGACGTGATGAACCGCCTGCATGGGACCAGGGCGCTGCGGCCCTATCATCGCTCCGGCCGACTTCTCGGGACGGCGGTGACGGTGAAGACGAGACCGGGCGACAACCAGACCCTGCACCGCGCCTATGAGCTGCTGCGCCCCGGCGATATCCTCGTCGTCGATGGTGGTGGCGACCTGACTCAGGCGCTCGTCGGCGAGATCATGATGAGCCGGGCGCGGGCGATGGGTGTCGCCGGCTTCGTCATCGACGGGGCGATCCGCGACGTCGATGCGTTCCAGCAGGCAGATTTTCCCTGTTACGCCCGCGGCGTGACCCATCGCGGCCCCTATAAGAGCGGGCCGGGCGAGATCAACGTCCCGGTCTCGATCGACGGCATGGTGGTGATGCCGGGTGACGTCGTGGTCGGCGATGCGGACGGCATCGTCGCCTTCGATCGTACCGACGCGGCCGGGCTCCTCGAACTGGTGCGCCAGCAGGAAGAGCGCGAGGCGAACGCGCTCGCCGCGATCGCGGAAGGGCGCGTCGACAGCTTCTACATGAAGACCGGAAAGGCTGCGTCGTGACGGTATCGGCCATCCCGCTTTCCGCGCGCGTCGGGCGGATCAAGCCCTCGCCCAGCATGGTGGCGCGACTGCGAGCCCAGGAGCTGAAGGCGCAGGGGCGCGACATCATCGACCTCACCACCGGAGAGCCCGATTTCGACACGCCTGCCCATATCCGGGAAGCGACGACCGCCGCCATGGCGGCCGGCGAGACCCGCTATGCGCCGGTCAACGGCACGCTCCGCCTGCGCAAGGCGATCATCGCCAAGTTCGCGCGGGAGAACGGCGTGACCTACGCCGCCGACGAGATCGTGGTCGGCAGCGGCGCCAAGCAGGTGATCTTCAACGCCCTGGCGGCGACCATCGGCGAGGGCGACGAGGTCATCGTGCCCGCGCCCTATTGGGTATCCTATCCCGACATGGTGCTCGCCTGCGACGGCACGCCCGTCATCGTCGCCTGTGGCGAGAATGCCGGCTTCAAGCTCACCGCCGAGACGCTCGAAGCCGCGATCACGCCGCGCACGCGCTGGCTGCTCCTGAACACGCCGTCGAACCCGACCGGCGCCTTCTACTCCGCCGACGAGATGACGGCGCTGACCGAGGTGCTGAAGCGCCATCCTCACGTCGCGCTGATGACGGACGACATCTACGAGCATATCCGCTTCGACGGCGGCGAGCCGGTCTGCCCGGTCGCGATTGCGCCCGAACTGCGCGAGCGCACTTTGCTCGTCAACGGCGTCTCCAAGACCTATGCCATGACCGGCTTCCGCATCGGCTACGGCGCCGGACCGAAGGCGCTGGTCAACGCGATCAACATCATCCAGTCGCAGACGACCTCAGGCGCCGCCTCGATGTGCATGGCGGCGGCTGCCGCTGCGCTCGAAGGCGATCAGAGCTTTGTCGGCGAGGCGCGCTCGGCCTATCGACAGCGGCGCGACCGCGCGGTCGAGTTGCTCGACGCGATCGACGGGATGAGCTGCCGCAAGCCCGACGGCGCCTTCTACGTCTATCCGAGCTGCACCGGGTTGATCGGCCGGCGCCGGCCGGACGGGTGGGTGCTGCAGAGCGACCTCGATGTCGCGCTTTACTTGCTCGAAGACGCCGGCGTCGCCGTCCTCGACGGCTCGGCCTATGGGCTCTCGCCCTATCTGCGCCTGTCGATCGCGACTTCGCTCGGCGCGATCGAGGAGGCTTGCGCCCGCATCAAGATGGCCTGCGACGCATTGCAACGATCATAACAACAGGGGATGACGATGAAGCTCTTCTCGGTTCTCGGCCTTGCGGCCGCCCTCGCCGCCGGCCTCTCCGGAGCCGCCCAGGCCGACCAGCTCGCCGACATCAAGGCGCGCGGCAAGCTGATCTGCGGCACGCTCGGCACCTCCGAGCCGTTCTCCTTCCAGCACCCGCAGACCCGCGAGATCGTCGGCTACGATGTCGACATCTGCAAGAAGGTCGCGGATGCGGTCGGCGTTCCGCTCGAGCTGAAGAGCATCGCCGTCGAGGCGCGCATTCCCGAATTGCTGCAGGGCCGGGTCGACATCCTCGCCGCCAATCTCGGCTATACGCCCGAGCGCGCCCAGCAGATCGACTTCTCCCATTCCTATTTCGTCAGCCAGCAGAAGCTGCTGACCACCAAGGAAACCGGCATCACCTCGCTGGAAGGGCTGGCCGGCAAGAAGATCACGGCGATCAAGGGCTCGTCTTCCGAACAGGGCGTGCGCCGGCTGATCCCGACTGCCGAGACCGTGACCTTCCAGGACACCTCCTCCGCCTTCCTGGCGCTGGCGCAGGACAAGGTCGATGCCTTCTGCGGCTCGGAGCTCATCCTGGTGAAGCTCGCCAAGCAGTCGAAGGTGCCGATGGTCGTGATCGAGAAGTCGCTTTTCGTCGAACCCTGGGGGCTCGGCCTGCGCAAGGGCGAAACGGCCTTCAAGACGCTGGTCAACGAAACCCTCGCCAAGGCCGCAGACTCCGGCGAGATCGACAAGATCTTCTCGAAGTGGTTCGGCCCGGGCACGGCCTTCGACATCAAGCGCGACTACAAGATCGAAGAGATCAGGGGCTGATCTGACGGCAGGGCATCGGAGGGGAGCCGATCGATGGGCTATGTCTTCGATATCGGCAGCGTGCTGACCGGGAAATATCTCGACTGGTTCCTGATCGGCATCGCCACAACGCTGGCGCTGACGGCGGTCGCCTGGTGCCTCGCCATGGCGATGGGGATCGTCCTGACGCTTGTCCGGATGATTCCGTTCCCGCCGCTCGGCTGGTTCGTGGCTCTGTATGTCGAGTACCACCGCAACGTGCCGCTGCTGGTCCAGATCTTCGTCTGGTATTTCGGCGTGCCCTCGCTGCTGCCGCGCCCTGCCCGGCAGTGGATCAACGCCCATCACGGCGAGTTCCTGCTGGCGGCGATCGCGCTCGGCCTCGCTGCGGCGGCCTATGTCGCCGAGGATATCCGCAGCGGTATTCGCTCGATCCCGAAGGCCCAGTACGAGTCGGCCCGCTCGATGGGCTTCGGCTATCTCGGCGCCATGGGCTATGTCGTGCTGCCGCAGGCGCTGCGCATCGCCGTGCCGCCGCTGATCAACCAGACCCTGCTGCTGTTCAAGAACACCAGCCTCGCCATGGCGATCGGCGTCGGCGAGCTGACCTACCGGACGCGCGAGGTCGAGAGCTACACCTTCAAGACCTTCGAGGCCTTCGCGGTCGCGACCGCGATCTATCTCGCCATCTCCTTCGGTATCATGGCGCTGGGCAGCTGGTCCGGCCAGCGCCTCAGGCTCGAGACGCGCTGATGCTCGAGATCCTGCAGAACAACTGGCTGCTCTTCCTGGTCGGGCAGTATCCGCATGGGCCGATCGGCGGCCTCGTCATGACGCTGTTCATGGCCGCGCTTTCCCTGGCGCTGTGCTTTCCCTTCGCGATCGGCTTGGCGCTGGCGCGCCTCAGCCCCTATCGCTGGCTGCGCCTGCCGGCGACCGCGATCGTGCACACGGTGCGCGGCCTGCCGCTGATCATGTTCATCTTCTGGACCTATTTCTTCTCGCCGCTGATCATCGGTCGGGCGGTCGGCGGGGTCGAGACGCTGGTGATCGCGCTCGTCGTCTACGAAGCCGCCTATCTCTCCGAGATCATCCGCGCCGGCATCGAGGGGCTGCCCAAGGGCCAGACCGAGGCGGCGACCTCGCTCGGCCTGCGCTACTGGCCGACGACGATCAAGGTCGTGCTGCCGCAGGCGCTTCACAACATGCTGCCGAGCATGGTCAGCCAGTTCGTCTCGACCATCAAGGAGACCTCGCTGGGCTATGTCATCAGCGCCCACGAGCTCACCTTCGCGGCGGCGCAGGTCAACAACGTCCTGCTGACCCAGCCCTTCGAGGTCTACGGCATCCTGGCGCTGACCTATTTCGCGCTCTGCTTCGCGCTGACCTCGCTGGCGCGCCTGATCGAGCGGCGCATCTCGGCCGGCCGTGGCGGCGCGCCCGGCATCGTCGTCGCGGCGTGAGGAAGCCATGATCCGCTTTGAAAACGTCGACAAATGGTTCGGGACGCTCCAGGTGCTCGCCGGAATCTCCGGCGAGGTCAGCCGCGGCGAGGTCAAGGTGCTGGTCGGCCCGTCCGGCTCCGGCAAGTCGACCCTGATCCGGACCGTCACGCGCTTGGAGAAGATCCAGGGCGGGCGCGTCTTGGTCGATGGTGCCGATGTCGCCGCACGCGGCCTTGACATCAACCGCCTGCGCCAGCGCATCGGCTTCGTCTTCCAGGCCTATAACCTGTTCCCGCATCTCAGCGCGCTCGGCAACATCACGCTCGGCCTGACCAAATTGCACGGCCTGTCGAAGGCGGCGGCACGCGAGCGCGCCATGGAGGAACTTGCCCGAGTCGGGCTGACCGAGAAGGCAAACGAGATGCCCGGCCTGCTCTCGGGCGGGCAAAGGCAGCGCGTCGCCATCGCCCGCTCGCTGGCGATGGACCCGGAAGTCATGCTGTTCGACGAGCCGACCTCCGCGCTCGATCCCGAAATGGTCGGCGAGGTACTGGCCGCAATGAAGCGGCTCGCAGCCGCGGGTATGACCATGATCTGCGTCACCCACGAGATCGGCTTCGCCCGCGAGGTCGCGGACGAGATTTGGTTCATGGAAACCGGCAGGGTGATCGAGCGTGGTAAACCGGCGGAACTCGCGGGTCGCGCAGCGCAGTCACGACTGGGAGCATTCCTCCAGAAAGTCGGCGCGACCTGAGTGTCTGGCGAAGATAGGGACTGCGACGGCAGCCATCGGGAAGCGTAACCCACGGCAACAGAACGATTTCCCGGGAACCGAGCGCCACAACCAGACATTGGGTCACTGCCCGGAAGCGGACACCGACGAGGGAGCGAGCGGTGATTGCGATGACGCACCTCAAACTGCAACCTGCCCCGCCGATGCGTGCCGGGACAAGCCCACCGATTGACAGTCGCCTAACGTAATCGCGCCTTATGGACGGAATGGCGAGAGCTGTTCGCCATCAGGATCGCAATCCCTATGACTTTTTGACGGGAAACCAGGCGGTTGCATGGCTATCGGAGCATCCGGTGATTCCTAAATTGGTGGGTTCGACCACGCTGCGCTACTTCTCCGAGGTGGCCGAGCGTGGCTCCTTTCGCGCTGCGGCGGAATCCCTGCGCATCGCGGCGTCGGCGATCAACCGGCAGGTCAGCAATCTCGAGACCGACCTCGGCGTCAAATTGTTCGAAAGGGCGCGCGGTCGAGCCGGGCTGCAACTGACGGAAGCGGGACGCATCCTGCAGTCCCGCCTGCGTTCGGCGATCAACGAACTGCGCATGGCAAACGATGAAATTATTGCGCTGCAGGGTCTCGGGCGCGGGCACGTGACGGTCGGATTCAACGATGTGATCGTAAACACCATATTGCCCGAGGCAATCAAAGGTTTTCATCAGGCCCATCCGAATATAACCTTCGACGTCAAGGTCGACAGCACGCGGGAGCTCGTTTCGCGGCTGAAGGATGGCGATATATATTTCGCAGTTGCTTATAATTTCTCCCCGGAAGCAGAGCTTTCATACATGGAGAGCATCCCTCTCAAGATGTATATGATCGCCTCGCCTGATCATCCTCTCGCGGCGCGTCCGTCCGTCACGCTTTCAGACCTCGGCGGACACAATCTCATCTTGCCCGATGGCTCGGGGTTTATACGGCAGATATTCAATATCGCGTTCGGCGGCTCCAAGGCACGGGTCAACCAGATCGTGCAGACGAACTCCTTCGAGCTGATCCATTCGCTTGTGGAATGCGGGGTCGGGGTCAGCGTCGTGACCGGGCGAGAGCAAAAGGAGGATCGGGGGCGACTGAGCCATGTCGAAATCGACGACGCTCTTCTTTCGCGGAATGTGCTCGCCTGCTGCAAATTGCCCGACCGCGACCTGTCGCCGGCCGCTGCGGCGTTCGCTGCAGCCGTATGCGATGCCTTGAGAGCGTTCGAGCAACGCGAATCCCGCTCCGGCAAAGACGGGGAAGGAAAGACCCTGACCGTCGGGTGATTCCGCGGCGCATCAGGAAGAGTCGAGCCGCTGAGGCCTAAATGGCGAGGCATGCGCAGGCGCTCACCCCGCCGTCGATGAGAAGCAATTCATGCGCATAAAGCATGGCAATCAGGCGCAAGGCGCATGCAAAGCGCCTCGCGGCTAACGTTTGCCGCTTTTCATGAGCCGTAACCTATGCTGCGGCGCAATGCGCTAATTTCGTGTCTTCAAAGAGGCAAAATTGGCGCTTTACGCAGACGCACAGTCATGAGTAGCAACAGATGTCCAAATGGTCATCTGCATGGCGGTCGACTTGGCATATGAGCGAAATAACTTCAGAATTTGAATTAATTTGCTCGAAATCCGATATGGCATGGACCGCTTTACAGCGGCAATACGCTGATCGGCTGACAGCCCCGGAGATTGATTTCCTCTTCGCACGGCTTGTCCTTGGCCTGACCGCCCCATTCTACGCCGAGCGGGAGCCGGCTCTCCATTTCACGGCCTGCAATGCCCTCGTCGGGCGGAAGCTGCCGCCCGAGCGCGCTCACGCGGCCTTGCGCACCGTGCCGAAAGCCGGCGAGCCATGGATCGAACGAGCCTTCGATCTGGCGGAAGAGCACGGAACAAAAATTGCTGCGACGCTGAAGGAACAGCGCGACCAAACCGATCAGATCAACGCCAAAGCCGATGCGGCACATCGAGAGCTTTCGAGCGGGGCCAAGGAGCACGTGGGCTGATGACCGACTGCACGAATAGACGCACGCCAGGTGGATTGCGCGGCGGCTTCACCGGCAACTGGGTTTCAGGCGGCGACGGCCGCGCTCTGCGGCGCCGGCTGATGGCGGTGCTGCGCATGGCCCATCGCGTGCTCGGCCTCAGCCGCAAGGGGCTGGGGCTTGGGACATTGGGGATTGGCGGAGGGTTACGTTCGGCCGGTGCGATCAGCGGCCTGGCCGCGCTCGCCGTGCTGACCTTCTCGGCGCAGGCGCAGGCGCAAAATGCACAATGGGGCGGTTCGGCGACAGGCGGCAACGCCGTCGCCATCGGTACCGGTACCCAAGCGAATGGTGCGACCAGCGTGGCGTTGGGTGCCAATAACAGTGCAACGGGCAACGCTTCGATCGCCATCGGCGATTCGATGAGTGCCAATGGCCTCAATGCGATCGCTATCGGTGTCATTTCGGGCGCGAGCGGCACCAACGCTCTTGCTATCGGCGGAAACGCCCAGGCCGTTGGGGAGGGAGCAAGCTCCATCGGCGTCAACTCGGTTGCACGCGCAGGCTCGGCCGCCTTCGGCCTGAACGCGCGTGCCGACGGATTGGAGTCGACGGCGATCGGCTATGTCACCCGGGCAACCGGGCTGCGCGCCACCGCACTCGGGCATGGGGCGACCGCATCCGGACTGGATTCGTTTGCCCAAGGCAATAACGCAATCGCAAGCAGCCAGAACGCCATCGCGATCGGCTTCCAGGCGACAGCGACCGCGATCAACTCGGTCAATCTTGGTAACCGGACTGTTGCGGGGGGAGGCGCCCTTCAAGAGAGCGCCATCGCCATTGGCACGGATGTGAGAGCGTCTGAGGTCGATGCCACCGCAATCGGCCGGCAAAGCCAGGCGACGGGCACGAGCGCCACGGCGATGGGCCGGAACGCCAGCGCCTGGGGCAACCAGTCCATCGCCCTCGGTCTCGGCGCGGTCGCAGGTGTGCAGGCCAACACGGCTCTGCCCAACAGCATCGCGGTCGGCACCAACGCGGTCTCCTCCGGGGCTGCCAGCACCGCTATGGGCACTGCCGCGAACGCGACTGCCGCTGCAAGCACGGCGGTTGGCAACACAGCCATTGCCAGCGGCCAGAACGCCTCCTCCTTCGGGTCCGGCGCGAATGCGTCGGGAGACAATTCTTTCGCTGCCGGCGTCAGCGCCAATGCCAGCGGAATCGCCAGCACCGCGCTCGGCATCGGCGCCGCGTCCAGCGCCACGAATGCGATCGCCGTCGGCGTCTCGGCGAGCGCGTCAGGGTTGAACTCCATCTATCTCGGCTCGCGCACCTTCGGAGCAGGCGCCAGCGCACAGAGCGCCATCGGCATCGGCACCGATGTGTCGGCATCCGCGGCCAACGCCGTTGCAGTCGGTCTCCAGTGTCCGTCGTCAGATGATTTGAGACTGATTTCGGGCCTCAGGAAGGGAGGCTCTGGCTCATCTGGGTTTAAGGCTATGCGGCTTGCAGGTGGTGCTGCAAGCGTCTTGTCTGGATGGTCTGGCGCTT
>NZ_JACXWY010000018.1:0-108585 GCF_014764685.1 Allobosea spartocytisi | reverse complement strand
CCGCCCTGCCCTCTGCATCGGTCGCCGCGCCGATGAAGGCGGCCGAGGCGCTCGAGACCGCCGGATTGGCGCTGTCGATCCTGAGTGCGATCGAGCCCTCATGGTCGCCGCAGGCCGCCTCGATCAGCGTCACGCGCGGGTCGCGCCGATGGATCAGCCGGATGATCCGCGCCGGCCCCGGCTGCGGCTCCAGCGCCACCACGCGGGCGCCGAGGCGCCGGAAGGACGAGATGCGGTCGCCGACATGGGCGCCGATGTCGAAGACGAGGTCGCCGGGCGTCAGGAAGGCGCCGTGGAGCCGGTCCATCGCCGCCTGACGCTCCTTGTCGCCATAATGCATTCTCAGGCTGCGCGAGAGCGCCTTCACCGTACCTTTGGGATAGGCGACGGCGTTCATCCGCGCTCTCCCGCCCCGATGGCCGCCAGCACCGGCGGCGGCGCGAAATCCTCCGGAATGGCGCAGAGCCCATGTCGCGCCAGCCAGGCCCCGGCGGCCGGCAGCGCCGTCAGCATCGCGAAGGGGATCGCCAACACATAGCCGGCCGTCAGCGGCAGCGACCAGAGGAGGACCGTCGGCGACAGCCAGGCCAGCGTCGCGAAGAGATAGGCTCCGAACAGGAGATGCGGCCACAGGCCGGCGCAGGCCGTGCCGAAGGACAGCGCATGGGCATCGCGCGCCTGCCCGTTCCAGCCGATATGCGCCCGGCCGAAGGCAAGCCCGATCATGAACAGCGTCGTGCGCAGGCTGGAGACGGCGCTCTGCAGGAAGCCGAACACGGTCTCGATGACGGCCGATGCAAGGAAGCGGGTGCCGCCGCCATGGCGCGCGGCACCGCCTTTTTCCAGCAGCGTATCGGCAAAGCCGGCGAGCTTCGGCATGAAATGCATCGTCAGGAACAGCCCATAGAGCCCTGCCGCCAGAACGACCGGATAATCGGCGATGGCGCGATCCTCGAAGACCTTGAACGGCAGCAGCGCGATCATCAAGGTCCAGGCCGGCAGGCCGAGGAACATCAGGATCGCCCAGACGAGCTGGAAGCGGCTCATCGGCTTCAAGGCCGGCAGGTCGAGCAGCTTGAGATATTGCAGGTTCCCGAGGCACCAGCGCAGGTCACGCTTGGCGTAGTCGAGCATGGTCGGCGGGTTCTCCTCCCAGCTCCCACCCTCCACCGGCAAGACCCGCACCTCGTAGCCGGCCCGGCGCATCAGCACCGCCTCGACCTGATCATGGCTCATCACCGCCCCGCCAAGCGGCGGACCGCCCGGAAGCATCGGCAGATGGCAATGATCGCGGAAGGGCGCGATCCGCACCATGGCGTTGTGGCCCCAGAACGGACCGCAATCGCCCCCCCACCACGCAGCGCCCATGGTGTAGGGCCGCATGCCGTGGCGCATGCCGAACTGGAAGATCCGGGCGAAGGCGGAGCGGCTGGGCATTCCGACCACCAGTGATTGCAGGATTCCGAGCTTCGGATACGCTTGCATCATTCGGGCCAACCCGAGGACGGCGTCGCCCGACATGACGCTGTCGGCATCGAGCGGCAGCATCAGCTCGTAGCGATCGCCCCAGCGCTCGCAGAAATCCCGGATGTTGCCGGCCTTGAAAGCAGCGTTGCTCACCCGCCGGCGATAGGTCAATCGCGCCGGCTCGCCGATCTCCTGCACCCATGCGCCGGCAAGCGCCTCCTCGGCAGCCGCCACGGCCGGGTCGCTGGTATCCGACAGCACGAAATAGTCGAACCAGACGCCCTCGCCCGTGGCGTCGAGACTGTCCTTGACCGCCCTGAGCCGCCGGAAGGCCCGCGCCGGATCCTCGTTGCGCAGCGTCATCAGCACCGCCGTGCGCAGCATCAGCGGCGCCGGCTTCCCGCCATCGGCGGCGAAGGGCGCCACCGCTTTCAGGCCATCGCGCCGGCCGTGCAGCAGCCACAGGCCGATCGCCGCGTTCCAGAAGCCGAGCACCGTCCAGGGCGCCGCGAACAGGAAAGCCGTGAAGATCACGACATCCGCCGCGCTCCAGCCGCCGGTGCTAAGCACCTGGGCCAGCCCGGCGAGCAGCGCCACCAGCGTGCCGAGATTGAGCGCGAACACAGCGAACCGCCGTTTCCGAAGGCTCGCGACGGATTGAAGGCCCGCCGGCGTCAGGCCGACCGGCTCGACATCTTGCGCGACCCGCGGGAACGTGGTCGGAGCGAGGTGCTGGTTCGTGACGGTATCTGTCATGGATCGGCAGCAGGCGGGCTCGGACGGACGGGATCGGATCGGGATGGCGCGGGAGCTAAAGACCGCAACCACGGCTGACGCAAGGGCAAAAGCCTTGGCACTTTGGTATGCCTCGCGCCGTGAATGCAGCCTGAATGAGGTGCCCCTGCCGTTGGCCGGGCCCGAGGACTGCCTCGTCACAACACTGTGGAGCGGCATCAGCCGGGGCACGGAGAAGCTGATCTTCGAGGGCCGCGTGCCGGTTTCCGAACATGACCGGATGCGCGCCCCGTTCCAGGAGGGCGCCTTCACCTTCCCGGTGAAATACGGCTACTGCGCCGTCGGCAGGGTCGATGCCGGCCCCCCCGACCTCATCGGCCGCACCGTCTTTTGCCTGCATCCGCATCAGGACCGCTTCGTGGCGCCGCGCGATCGTCTGATCCTCGTCCCGGACGACGTGCCCCCGCGCCGCGCCATCCTCGCCGCAAACATGGAAACCGCGCTCAATGCGCATTGGGATGCCGGTTCCGGCCCGGCTGACAGCATCGTGATCGTCGGCGGCGGCGTTCTCGGCCTGCTGGTCGGCTGGCTCGCCGCGCGTCTTCCCGGCGCCGAGGTCACGCTCGTCGATGTCGAACCCTGCCGGCAGGCGACGGCCGAACGGCTCGGCATCCGCTTCGCCCTGCCCGGCGCTGCGCCGCGGGACGCCGATATCGTCTTCCATGCCAGCGCCAGCGCCGACGGGCTCGCCACCGCGATCGATTGCGCCGGGCTCGAAGCCCGCATCGTCGAGCTGAGCTGGTATGGCGCGGGAACCGTGCCGGCGCCGCTCGGCGGCGCCTTCCATGCGCGGCGCCTCCGGCTGATCGCCTCGCAGGTCGGAATGATCCCGGCCTCGCGCCGCTCGCGCTGGGACTGCGCGCGCCGCGCCCGGGTGGCGATGGCGCTCCTCGCCGACGACCGGCTGGATGCGTTGATCACGGAGGAAATCCCCTTCCGCGAAGCCCCCTCGCGGCTTCCCGCGGTGCTGTCCTGCGGCTGGAACGGGCTGGCGGCGGCGCTCCGGTATTGACGGCGCATCCGTCAGGCGACCAAGACAGCCCGCCCCGCCGGCAGCAGGAGTGCGCCATGTTTTCCGTCGAAGTCCGTGATCGCATCATGATCGGCCATTCCCTGCCCGATCCCTTCTTCGGCCCGGCGCAGAACATGCACGGTGCCACTTTCGTGGTCGATGTCGCCTTTTTCCGCGAGGCGCTGAATCGGCATAACGTCGTGGTCGATATCGGCGCGGCGCTTGACGTGCTCGCCGAAACCCTGAAACCGCTGAAGTACCAGAATCTCGACGCTCTGCCGCAATTCGCGGGCGTGCTCACCACGACCGAATTCCTCTGCAAGCACATCTTCGACGCGATGGCGGCAGCCGCCAAATCCGGCGCGCTCGGCGCCGACGGGGCCGGGCTCGCCCGCATCCGCGTCACCCTCCACGAGACCGACCTCGCCCGCGCCAGCTACGAGGGCGCGCTCGCGTGAGTGGCCAAAGCGAGCGGCAGCGGCAAATCGTCTTCGCCATTCCCGGCGACATCGACGCCCCGACCGGCGGCTACGGCTATGACCGGCGCCTGCTGCGGGAATGGCGGGCCGCCGACGTCACCGCCTGCCACCTCGCCTTGCCCGCCACCTTTCCCTTCCCGACATCGGCAGATCTGGCGACGACCGAACGGCTTCTCGCCGAGACCGCCCCCGACGACGTGCTGCTGGTCGACGGGCTGGCCTTCGGCGCGTTCCCCGAGGCGCTCGCGGCGCGGTTCTCGCAGCGCCTCGTCGCCCTCGTTCACCACCCGCTCGCGCTGGAAACCGGCCTGGATCCGGAGACGATCGCGGCTTTGCGGCACAGCGAGAGGCTGGCGCTGCGCCATGCGCGTGCCGTCGTCGTGACAAGCCCGGCGACGCGCGACACGCTCGTCGCGGACTACGGCGTCGCGCAGGATGGCATCGCCGTCGCCGTACCCGGCACCGATCCTGCCCCTCGGGCGACCGCTGCCGACGGCTCCGAATTACGGCTGCTCGCCGTCGGCTCGATCATCCCCCGCAAGGCCTACGACGTCCTCATCGAGGCCCTCGCCACCATCGCCGACCGGCACTGGACCCTGACCATCGCCGGTTCGCCGGACTACGCCCCCCGCACGGCGGAGGAGCTGCGCGCCCGAATCGCCCGCTCCGGGCTGGCGGACCGCATCTTGCTTGTCGGGGCCGTGGATTCGCAAAAGCTCGCGGAACTCTATGACAAGACCGATCTTTTCGTCATGCCGTCGCTCTATGAGGGCTACGGCATGGTGCTGACGGAAGCGCTCGCACGCGGCCTGCCCATCGTCTGCACCTTGAGCGGCGCCGGCGCGGATGCCTTGCCCGAGGCGGCGGCCCTCAAGATCCTCCCCGGTGACGCGACAGCACTTGCCAAGGCCCTCGCAACCCTGATTGATGCGCCGGCTGAACGCCTCCGGCGGGCCGATGCCGCCTGGGCGGCAGCATCGGCGCTGCCGCGCTGGCGGGATACGGCACGGATCGTCGCGGAGGCATGCCTCGGCGACGGCGGCCGAAAGGTGGGATGATGGCTGGGTTCTCTCCGGAATGGCTCGCCTTGCGCGAGCCGGCGGATCATGCGGCACGCAATCCGCAATTGCTCGCGGCGGTCGGCGCCTTTTTCGCGGCGAAGCCGTCGCTTTCCGTGCTCGACCTCGGGTGCGGCGCCGGCGCGAACCTGCGCGGCAGCTATGCCGTCCTCCCCGAACGGCAGCACTGGACGCTCGTCGATCACGACGCCGATCTGCTGGCCGTGGCGCGCGAGCGCCTGGTCGGCTGGGCTGACGAGGCGCGCGAGCAAGGCGAAGAACTCGTCCTGGCCAAGGACGGCAAGACGATCACCGTCGATACCCGCCAGGTGGATCTCGACAAGGATCTCGACTGGGTCCTCGGCTGGCGGCCCGACCTCGTGACGGCCGCCGCCCTCTTCGACCTCACCTCCAAGCGCTGGATCGAGCGTTTCGTCGCCGCGCTGGCGAGCCAGAAGCTGCCGCTCTACACGGTGCTGACCTATGACGGGCGCGAGAACTGGAAGCCGGCCCATCGCAGCGATGCCCGCATGCTGGCTGCATTCAAGCACCATCAGCACCTGGACAAGGGCTTCGGCCCCGCAGCCGGCCCGGAAGCCTGCGACATCATGGCAGAGGCCTTCCGCAAATCGGGCTTCGCCGTCTCGACGGCGGACAGCGCCTGGCTGCTCGATGAAGGCCACCGCGACCTGCGCGACGCCCTCGCCCGCGGCATCACCGATGCGGTGCGCGAAACAGGACAGGTCGAGCCGGCTGCCATTGCCGCCTGGCTTGAGGCGCGCCAAGCCGCCGCGTCCGCCCGGATCGGGCATCAGGACCTCTGGGCGCGACCTGTCTGAACCGCTTGCCTGGAGCTTGCTGCGTTTTCGCTGAAGCGCGGGTCGTCCCGGGCAAAATCAGCGAGCTCTAATCCAGCCCCGGCCACATCCGGCGCAGCACCCCGTCGCGGCGGATGAAATGGTGGTAGAGCGCCGCCAGGATATGCAGCACGACGATGGCGCCCGCCGTCAGCGCGAGCTTTCCGTGGATCCCGAGCACCCGGCCGGCAGCCGCCTGATCGGGCGACGTCAACGCCGGCAGGTTGAACAGGTTGAACACGGTCAGCGCCGGAAACAGCGAGACGCCGATCCAGCCGAGCAGCGGCACGACGAGCAGGAGCCCGTAGAGCAGCCAGTGGACGAGATGCGAGCCCGCCCTCTGCCACCACGCCAATGACGGCTCGTCGGGCGGGACGCCATGCAGGAACCGGTAGATCAGGCGACCGGCCGTCAACCACAACAGCAGGAAACCGATGAGCTTGTGGGCGCTGTAGAGCGCGTCCGTGGTCCCGTCCCAGATGCTCAGCGTGTTGCCGCGATAGGTCATGGCAAGACCGAGAGGCAGCATCGCCAGCACCGCCACCACCGTCACCCAGTGAAACGTTCGGGCGACGCCGCCATAGACGGGGCGCACCGTGCTGCTTCCTGCCGTTCGAGCATCCATTGGAGCCTCGTGAACCTGCGTCCAGCCGGATATTCATCGCACATTCAATGTCGCGGACCTATACCGCTGCATGCCCGCCCGCGATGAACCCAAGGTCATGACACGGATTTGATCGCGGAACCGCCGCCGCTGCGAGACGTTGGTGGAATGGCGGATCGTGATTACATATATCCTGAATTCGTTGGAACTCCCGACACATCCTGATCCCAGCGATCTGACTGACGGAATTTTCGATGCTTGAGTCGCGTACGCTCTTCGGCCGCCCTGGGGAAACCCTGCTGGTGAAGGTCGAAAGGGCCATCTCCGAGTTTCGCGCCGGCCGGCCGGTTCTCCTGCGCGCAGGTGCACAGCTCGCCCTGGCGCTGTCGGCCGAGCTCGCCGATGCCGAGTTGGTGCGCAATCTCGACGCTCTCGCCGCGGGCAACGGCCATCTCGTGCTCAGCCCGGCGCGGCTGCGCCGTCTCGGCGCCAAGGGCCGGACGGAGGCCGGAATTTTCGCGTTGCCGACCATCGACCTCGAGCGTGTCGCTGATCTCACCCTCAAGCTGGAGAGCCGGATGGACGCCCCCGTCGCGCCGGCTTCCGCGCTCGACACCGCAGCGCTCGAGCTGGCGCGGCTGTCGCTCGTCTTGCCGGCCGCGCTGGTCGTGCCCGTGACGGCAGAAGCCGTTGCCGGTGAATCCCTCGTCGAAGCCGATATCGAGGCGGTGAACGCTTACCGCGCCGCCCAGGCCGCCTCGCTCAGGATCGTTGGCCGCGCCCCGGTGCCGCTGGAAGGTGCGCCGGAGACCGAGTTCGTCGTCTTCCGTGGCGGCGAAGGCCTGCGCGATCAGGTCGCGATCATCGTCGGCAAGCCCGATCTCGACACTGCCGTGCCGGTGCGCCTGCATTCCGCCTGCCTGACCGGCGATCTCTTCGGCTCGCTGAAATGCGATTGCGGCGACCAGCTGCGCGAAACCGTGCAGTGGATGGCCGAGAATGGGGGCGGCATCCTGCTCTATCTGGACCAGGAAGGCCGCGGCAACGGCATCTCCAACAAGATGCGCGCCTACAAGCTGCAGAGCCAGGGCTGGGACACCTACGATGCCGACGAAGTCCTCGGCTTCGACCTCGACCAGCGCCATTTCGATTTCGCGGCGACGATGCTGAAACAGCTCGGCGTCACCAGCGTCGTCGCGCTCACCAACAACCCGCAAAAGATCGGCGCGATCGAAGCCGCCGGCCTGGAAGTCGCGGCGAGCCAGCGCGTGCTCGGGCGGCCAAACGCCCACAACGTCCGCTATCTCGCCTCCAAGCGCGACCGCGCCGGGCATCTCATCGACATGGATGCGCTGATGGCGCGCGCCGCGCCCAAGGACTGAATCAGGGCCCGATCGAGCCGGCGACCCTGTTCGCAGCGCTCAAGCCAGCGCCGCCATCGCCGCCACAGGCTGCACAGGCAGGCCATCCAGCACCTTGGCGAGCCCGACCGGGTCGACCTCTCCGCCGCGCATCGTTTCGTCGCGATGGATGCCGCCGGCGATGAACAGGCTGTCGAAGCCCATCAGCCGTGCGCCGGCGAGATCGGTGCGGACCGCATCCCCGATCACCAGCACCTTGCTCGACTCGACAGAACGCCCGCCGCGCAGCTCGGCAGCAGCCGCGAGCGCGAGTTCATAGGCTGGGCGGTACGGCTTCCCGGCCCAGGCGACACTGCCGCCGAGCTCCTCATAGATCATCGCGAGCGAGCCGGCGCAGGGCAGCAGATCCTCGCCGACATGGACCACGAGATCGGGATTGCCGCAGATGAAGGGCAGCCCCTGCTCCGCAAAACGGCTGAGCAGCGGCCGGTACTGCTCCGGCGTCTCGTTGCGGTAGTCGTTGAGCTCGGTCGCGACCACGAGGTCGGCTTGCGCCTCATCGACCAGCTCGACATCGAGACCGGCGAACAGCGCCCGGTCGCTTTGCCAGCCGATATGATAGACGCGGCTGTGGTGACTTTCGGCGATCAGCGAACGCGTGACGTCGCCGGAGGTGACGAGCCTGTCCCAGGCTCCGCGCGGCACGCGCTTGGCGTCGAGCACGCTTGCGACGTGCTGCGACGGTCCCGGCGCGTTCGAGAGCAGCACCACGGCGCCGCCGCGCTCCCGGAAGGCGGTCAAGACGGCGCAGGCCGGCTCCAGCGCCCAGAGCCCGTCATGGACGACGCCCCAGACGTCGCTGATCAGCACGTCGTAGCGTTCGAGCAGCGCGTCCGCATGCTTCAGGATCGGCACGCTCGTCAGGAGGTCTTGCATCAGGAGTTCTTGGCCTCGCTCGCCATCCGCGCCTCGACATCGGCGCGCCGCGGCAGCGGCGCCACCGCGCCATAGCCCTGTGTCGAGAGGGCCGCCGCGACATTGGCATAGGCGCCGGCCGCAAAGGCATCGCCCGTGCGCAGATATTCCGCGAGGAAGGCGCCGTCATAGCAGTCGCCCGCGCCGGTCGCATCGATCGCATCGACCTTGATCGGGCGGAAGCGCTCGCGCCGGACCGGCGTAGCGACGAGCGAGCCCTCATGGCCGAGCGTCAGCGCAACGACCCGCGCGCCCAGCTTGAGATAGAAATCGGCGATGGCGTCGGGCTGGTTGAGACCCGTGAGCTGCGTCGCGTCGTCGAAGCCCGGCAGGACGATGTCGGCCATCGCGCAGGCGGCGTGGATGATCGCGCGGGCCCGCGCCAGCGGCCAGAGCTTGAGGCGCAGATTGGTATCGTAGGCGGTCAGCACGCCGGCCTCGCGCGCCGTCTCGAAGGCCGCGAACACGGCGTCGCAGGCGCTGGCCGAGATCGCCTGGCTAATGCCCGACGCCTGGATGATCCGCGCCGAGCGGATCAGCCCGAGCGGCAGGTCGCCCGGCCCGTAGAGGCTCGCGGCCGAACCAGCCCGCAGATAGGAGAAGACATGGCCCGAAGGCCCGTGATCGACGAAATAGAGCCCGGTCGGCGCGCTCGGATGCGTCGCGACATGGGCGTCGTTCACACCTTCGCGCTGCCACAGCGCGCGGACCGACTGCCCGGCCATGTCGTTGCCGAGCGCCCCGAGATAGCCGACGGACATCCCCTGGCGCACTGCCGCCACCGCACAGTTGGACGTGTCGCCACCCTGGCCGAACTGGAAGGCGCCGGATTCCGCCCGCGTCGCATTGAACTCGCCGAGCGGCTCGCCGAGGCACAGAAGGTCGATGGGACTGTCGGTCACGGGATTTAAAACCATTGAGATGGCGCGGCGCGCGGGCAAGCTCTCCTAGAACAAGGCCCCGCGCATGGAAACCGCTTTTCGCCTCATTCCGCCGCGTCGCGCCCGGTCGGCTGGCTCATCAGCCGGTCTGCCAGCCGAATGATCTCCTGCCGCAGCGCCATGTTGCCGCCCTGGGCGGCCGTGCTCTTGCGCAAGGCGGCGAGCTCCCGCTTTGCCTCCATCCCGTCGCTGCGCGCCTGCTCCAGCGCGCCTTCGAGCGTCTGCAGCTCGGCATGCAAGGCCGCGATCCGCGCCTCGCGCTCCTGCTCCGTTCCTGTCACGGTCGCGATCTCCTGTTCATGCTCGCGGCGAGACGTCGCCAGGGCGTGCTGCGCTTCCACGAGCCAGCCCTCCAGGCTGTCGATCCGCTCCTGTGCCTGCTTGTGCTCGGCCCGCTCCTGTTCGAGAAGCCGCGATGCCTGCTGCGCCTCGTTCGCCGCGAGGCTGCCGCGCGCATCCGCTGCCGCCAGCCCCGCCTCGGCCTGCTCGGCACGCGCCGCAAGTGCATTCGCGCGCAGCCGCTCGCCCTCGCGCTCGGCCGTCATCGCGGCGAGCGCGGCCTCGCTGCGGGAGAGACGCTCCTCCGTCACCGCCAGCCGGTCTCCGAATTCGTCGCGCTCGCTCTGAAGCACCATGATCTGCGTGCGGTCCTCGACCTGCGCGAGCCTGAGCCGCTCATGCTCGTCGCGCTGCTTTGTCAGCTCCGCCTCGCGCTCCGCCAGCGCCGCTTCGATGCGCCCGACCGTCTCGCGTTCCCGGGCGAGCTCGCCGGACCGTTCGTCGAGATCGGCACCCGTGCCGGTCAGCGCCTGCCGGGTCTCGGCGAGGCTCTGTTCGAGCGCGGCCAGATCCGCGATCCGCTTTTCCAGCGTCGCCGTCGTCGCAGCGTGACCGCTGCGCTCGGTCTCGAGGGCCGTGCGGGTTTCGTCGAGCTGGCCACGCGTCTGCGCCAGTTCGGCATCGAGCCTCGCGATCCTGTCGTCGCGCTCGGCACGGTCGCGCCTGAGCTGGCCGATCTCCATGTCGCGCCGGCCGACTTCCTGCATCGCGCCGGCCCTGGCGGCGAACCCCTTCTCGGCCTCCTGCTCGGCCGAGCGCATCCGCACGGCGAGTTCGGCGCGCAGATGGTCGCGATCGGCCGCGATCTCGGCAAGGGAGAGCGGAAAGGCCGCTTCGGCGCGCTTGCGTGCCAGGCGGTCCGCCCGGCGCGACAGGGCGGGCACGGCCGCCAGCGCCAGCAGGGCTGCGCACAGGAAGCCGAGCGCGAACAGCATGGCGGCTTCGATCAAGGCTTGCGGCTCCGCATCCGGTCCAACTCAAGCCGAATCCTGCCACGCCCACCCCGCCATGGCCAGAAAAAGCCGATGAGCGGCGGCAGCATCCGCAGCGTCGGAAACCGCGCTGCTAGGCCGGCGGCAGCCTCAGAACGGGTTCCAGGTCGCTTGCGGCGAGAATTTGAGGTAGCCGAGATTGACGCCCAGCCGCCAGCCCACCCCGGTCCGGATCGGCACCACCGTGACGCCCCCCGCCGTGAGCGCGGTGAAGCCGAACCCGCCGATAAAATAGGCCGAGCCGTCGACGCCCGCGAAACGCTGATACATCGCCTCGACCGTCGGCAGATTGTAGACGAGCATCATCGTGCGGGCGCCCTCGCCGCCGAAATCGAAGCCGATCGAGGGCCCCTGCCAGAAGGTGCGGCGGTCGCCGGCATTGCGGGTGTAGAGCGTGCCCTCGCCGTAGCGCAGCCCGCCGACGAAGGCACCGGACGCCTCCTGTCCCAGGATATAGCCGTTCGGCTCGCCCCAGCGCCGCACCGCCTCCTCGATCGCCAGCGCGAGGCCGCGCGAGACGTTGCCGAAGAACTTGTGGCCGGAGCCGACGAGTTCGTTCTGCGAGAAGGAGCGCTGGTTGTCATAGTTCTGCGCCTGCGCGATCGCCGGGATCGGCAGCCCTGCGAGGCCGGTTCCGGCCACGGCGAGGCCGCCCTTGATGAGACTGCGGCGGGTCTGGATCATGAACAAGATCTCCGGACAGGGCGGCCGGCAGAACCGGACACCAGAGCGGTGTGTTGGTCCGTCCGATCGGCGCCCGGCGGTTGCTCTGCAACCTGCTTTGGAAGGCGCCACGCGGGCCGGAAGGCGGGCCGATCCTGGGCAATCCGCCGCTCGCTGCCGGACATCGAAAACGCGACATCCGACAAAAGCGAATCAGTTCGCTAACCAAACTGATACGTTGCAAATCTATCCAAGCCGTGAAGATTTGGACGGAGCCGACCGGCCCATGACCGAGGGAAGACGAGGATTTGCCCGCGATGAAGGCCGCAACATGGCAAAGCTGGGTTTTGCTCGCCATCGGCTGCGTCTCGCTGCCGTTTCTCGCCCGGGCCGCGCTGGCCAATACCCCGGCCCCGGCCACAGCCCCTGCCGTCATCGTTTTTGAGAACGGCCTGCCCGCGGGCCTGCCGCCGCTTCCCTCGCTCGGCGAAACGATGCAGCGCGACCCGCGCACCGGCCTGGCGCTCAACGGCTTCGATCCGGTGGCCTACCGCCTCGAAGGCAGGCCCATCGCCGGGCAGCCGGAGCATGAGCTGATCCAGGGCGGGATCGTCTGGCGCTTCGCCTCGGCCGCCAATCTCGCCGCCTTCCGCGATGCGCCCGGCATCTACGCCCCGGCCTTCGCGGGCTTCGATCCGACCGGCGTCGCCGACGGGGTGGCGGTCGACAGCGATCCGAGCCGGTTCGCGGTCGTCGGCTCCCGCCTGTTCCTGTTCCGCTCGGATGAGAACCGCAGGCGCTTCCTGCAGGACCGCTCGCTGCTCGGCGCCGCCGAGGCTCGCTGGAGCACCGTGCTGCGCACTGTCGCGCGCTGAGATCGGGCCTCAGCCCTTCTCAGGAAACCGCTGAATAGCGTCCAAGTCGCGGCTTCAGCAGCCGGCGATGGCGCGCCGCGCCAGCCCCTCGCTCGACGCGGCCACGAAGGGCGGATTGCGGAACTGCTGCTCCGTCCGGCCATAGCGGGGAACGGCGCCATCGAGCGTCAGGATGATCCCGCCCGCCGCCGACAGGATGGCATCGCCCGCCGCGGTGTCCCATTCCATGGTTTGCCCGCAGCGGACATGGAGATCGGCCTCGCCGCTGGCGATCAGGCCGAACTTGACGGCCGACGACATCGGCACGCCCTTGCCGCGGCACATGGTGGCGGTGATGCCGTCGCTGCGCCCGTCACCGTGGAAGCGGCTCACCAGAACGACCGGCCCCTCCTCCGGGAGAGCGCGGACCGCGACGCGGCTGGCCGCCCCCGTCAGCGAGCCATCCGCTGTAAAACCTTGCATATAGGCGTGCTCCCCGCCGAACCAGAGGCGCCCCAACGCCGGGGCGGCGATGGCACCGGCGATCGGCCGGCCATCGACCACAATGGCGATCGCAACGCAGTAGCTGTCGCCACCGGCAAGGAACTCGCGCGTGCCGTCCAGCGGATCGAGCAGGATGAAGACCGCGTCGGGCTTCACGCTGTCGACCGTCTCTTCGCTGATGACGGGAAAATCGGGGAGCAGACGCGCAAGCGCATCCTTCGCCGCCCGGTCGGCCGCGAGATCGGCCGCGCAGACCGGCGAACCGTCCTTCTTGAGCTTGACGTCGCAAGCGGCGCGCATGGCGAGCAATACGGCGGCGCTGGCGCTGGCAGCTTCCGCGAGCTTGCGTCCCAGCCCGTCGCGATCGCGCAGGCGGGGATCCTCACGGCCGATCATGGCGGCCCATCCTTTGAAACTTTGTCCGGGATATGGGGATTAACCACATGAAAACCAAGATGGCACCATACCAGGGAGCAACGGCGCCACGCCGTCGGCGCATCGCACATCCCGGGATTCCACCTTCATGACCGCCATCTCGCTCGATCCGCTCGACCTGGCCGCGCTTCTCTGCAGCCGCGTCTGCCATGACGTGATCAGCCCGGTGGGCGCGATTGTCAATGCCCTGGAAGTTCTGGAGGAAGATGACCCCTCGATGCGTGACTTCGCGCTCGAGCTGATCAAGAAGAGCGCCCGCAACGCCTCGGCCCGGCTGCAATTCGCCCGCCTCGCCTTCGGCGCCGCCGGCTCTGCCGGCGCAATGATCGACCTCGGCGATGCCGGCAACGTCGCCAACGGCTTCCTCAACGACGAGAAGCTCTCGCTCGACTGGGAGGCGCCGCGCGCCCTCCTGCCGAAGAACCAGGTCAAGCTGCTGCTGAACCTCCTGCTCATCGCGACGCAGGCCGTGCCGCGCGGCGGCAAGCTGGTCTCGCGCGCGGTCGTCGAGGGCGAACAGGGCTCCTTCGAGATCACCGCGACCGGCTCGCATGCCCGCATCCCGGCCCATGTCGAGGAGCTGATCGCGGGGCGTTCCGAGAGCGGCGCGATCGACGCCCACGCCGTCCAGCCGCTCTATGCCGGCATGGTCGCCCGGGCCGCCGGCATGGCGATCACCTTCGCGATCGAGGGCGACATGGTCACGATCAAGGCCGCCAAGGCGGAAGCCTGAGCGAAACTCCGCAGTCGAGGTCGGGTTTCAACCGATCATAAACCCTTCTGCTGCTTTAGTTCCCGCAGTGCGTCGCGTTGAGTGATCTTCCTGCATGGACGAGCTGCTGCAAGAGTTCCTGACCGAGACCGGCGAGAATCTCGACACGGTCGATCGGGAGCTCGTCCGTTTCGAGCAGAATCCCAACGACCGCGACATCCTGCGGAACATCTTCCGCCTCGTCCACACCGTCAAAGGCACCTGCGGCTTCATCGGCCTGCCCCGGCTCGAGGCGCTGACCCATGCGGCCGAGTCGGTGATCGGCCAGTTCCGCGACGGCGCCACAGTCAAGCCGAGCGCCGTCACCGCGATCCTGGAGACGATCGACCGGATCAAGGACATCCTGTCCGAGCTGGCCGAAAAGGGGCAGGAGCCGGAGGGCAACGACGAGACACTGATCGGCGAGCTCCAGGCGCTTGCGAGCCATGCCAAGGCCGAGCTGGTCCAGTCGCCGCCCGACGAGGTGTTCGTCGATCCTGTCGCGGCCTATCTCGCGCGCCACGGCAAGGCCCAGGAAGCCGCCGCCCTCGCCTCGCCCAGCGCCTCCGCTTCCGACGACATCGTCTTTCGCAGCGTGCCGGACCCGCAACGCGGACCGGATGGCCGCATCGAGACCAAGCCACAGGCCCCTGCCGAGGAAGGCGCGGGCCAGCGCACCGGCGGCCCCCCGACATTGCGGGTCGCGGTCGACACCATCGAACATCTGATGACGATGGTGTCGGAGCTGGTGCTGACCCGCAACCAGCTGCTCGAAGTCTCGCGGCAGCGGGAAGATGCCGGGCTGAAGGCTCCCCTGCAGCGTCTTTCGCTGATCACCGCCGAATTGCAGGACGGCGTGATGAAGACCCGGATGCAGCCGATCGGCAGCGCCTGGGCGAAGCTGCCGCGCATCGTGCGCGACCTGAGCAGCGAGCTCGGCAAGCGCATCGAGCTGGTGACCGAGGGCGCCGACACCGAACTCGACCGGCAGATCCTCGACCTGATCAAGGATCCGTTGATCCACATGGTCCGCAACTGCGCCGACCATGCGCTGGAGTCCGCGGAGGAGCGCCGCGCCGCCGGCAAGCCCGAGCACGGCACGATCCGCGTCTCGGCCTGGCATGAAGGCGGCTCGGTCACGATCGCGGTCGGCGACGACGGGCGCGGCCTCGATGTCGGGCGCATCGGCCGCAAGGCAATCGCCGCGGGTCTCGCGACCGAAGCCGAGATCGAGAGGATGAGCGACGCCCAGATCGCTCGCTTCATCTTCCATCCCGGCTTCTCGACGGTCGATAATATCACGGCCGTGTCCGGGCGCGGCGTCGGCATGGACGTCGTCAAGGCGAATGTCGATTCGGTCGGCGGCCTCGTCGACATCGCCAGCCGTCCTGGCCAGGGAACGACGATCACCATCAAGATCCCACTGACGCTCGCCATCATCTCGGCCCTGATCGTCGTCGCCGGCGAGGAGCGCTATGCGATCCCCCAGACGGCGGTGCGAGAGCTCGTGCGCGTCAAGGCCGGCGACGAGAACCGTCTCGAGGACATCAACGGCGCTCCCGTGCTGCGCCTGCGCGGGCGGCTCCTGCCGATCGTCGCGCTCGGCGAGCTGATGGGCGGCGCGAAGAAGGACGGCGCCGACGGCTTCATCGTGGTCACCCAGATCGGCGAGCGCCAGTTCGGCATCCTCGTCGACGGCGTCTTCCACACCGAGGAAATCGTGGTGAAGCCGATGTCGAGCAAGCTTCGGCACATCCCGCTCTTCTCCGGCAACACCATCCTCGGTGACGGTGCCGTCGTGCTGATCGTCGATCCCAACGGCATCGCCCGGCTCGTCGGCGCGGCCGGTTCCGACGCAGCCGATGACGAGGCGGAAGCCGCGCCGGCGCCGATGGCGAGTGGGGAGCGCACCACGATGCTGGTGTTTCGCACCGGCGCCGACCGGATCCAGGCCCTGCCGCTCTCGCTCGTCACGCGGCTGGAGGAGGTCGATGCCGACAGCTTCCAGCACGGCGCGGGGCGCACGCTCCTGCATTATCGCAACCGCCTGGTCCCGGTGACGCCGCTTGGCGAAACCAAGCTGCTGCGCGAAGGGCTCCAGCCCCTCGTGATCGTCTCGAATGGCGAGCAGACCGCCGCGCTCGCGGTGGAGACCATCATCGATATCGTCGACGAAGAATTCGAGCTGGAGTTGGCGACATCCGGCGAGCGGGGCGTGATCGGTTCGGCGATCCTGCGCGGTCGGGCCACCGACATCGTCGATCTCGCCCATTACCTGCCGCTCGGCGAGCCCGGCTGGACCGGCGCAGGCCGGGCAAGCGCGGCGCCGGAGCATGTCCTCTTGGTGGAGCCCTCGGAGTTCCTGCGGGAGATGCTGAGCCCCGTGCTGCGGGCCTCCGGCCGCATCCTCGCCACCGCGGCGGACGGCAACGCCGCCTCGCAGGCGGCGATGGCGCCGGAGGTCGGCATCGTCCTCGTCGATCTCGACCGCGACCTCGAGGCCGCGCTGGAGCTGATCGTCGCGCTGCGCGCCCGCCCCCGCGACAATCCGCTGCGGCTTCTCGGCCTGACGACCTGCGCGACGCCGGAACTGCACCGCCGGGTGACCGAGGCCGGCGCCGACGGAATCGTCGCCAAATTCGACCGCCGCGCCCTGCTGGGCGAGTTGAACGCCAGCGGCTCCGCGATGAGGGACGCCGCATGACCGGAAGCCCGAGCCATGACCAGGGCCCGGCGCCGCATTTCGCGGATTCGCTGGACTATGTGACGGTCCGGATCGGCGGACAGCTGCTGGGGCTGCCGATCGAGCGCGTGCGCGACGTCTTCATCACCCATCGCATCACGCTCGTTCCCGGGGCACCGCCGGACATTGTCGGCCTGCTCAATCTGCGCGGCCGCATCGTCACCGCGATCTGCCTGCGCAGCCGGCTGGGCTGCCCGGTCCCCGAGACGCTCGACCAGAGACATGCCGAATTGACGGCGATCGGCCTCGACCATCGCGGCGAGGCCTATGCGCTGATCGTCGACGCCGTCGGCGAGGTCGTCCGGCTCGATCGTTCGACCCTCGAACCGTTGCCCGTCAATCTCGACAGGACATGGGCCGCGCTGGCGGGCGGCGTCCACCGCCTCCCCCACGAACTGCTCGTCATCCTCGATCTCGACGCCGTTCTTGACCTTGACCTGCAAGCCGCAGCCTGAGTGCCCGGCAGAGTTTCTGGAGACAGACCATGAAGTACTGCCTCGTTGTCGACGACTCGGCGGTGATCCGAAAAGTAGCCCGCCGCATCCTCGAAGGGTTGCAGTTCCGCATCGCCGAGGCGGAAGACGGCGCGCGCGCCATCGACGCCTGCAAGGGCGAGATGCCGGACGCCGTGCTGCTCGACTGGAACATGCCGATCATGGACGGCTACGAATTCCTGCGCACGCTGCGCCAGATGCCCGGCGGCAAGCGGCCCAAGGTCGTGTTCTGCACCACCGAGAACGACATCGCCCATATCGCGCGGGCCATGCATGCCGGTGCCGACGAATACATCATGAAGCCGTTCGACAAGGAGATCGTGGCGTCCAAGTTCCATCAGGTCGGGCTGCTCTGAGCCTCGAGGCTCGCAACGCTTCCTCACCTTCGACGACGACGCCTTTCCGCAACCGGGTTGCGCCAGCATGATCGTTTCGCGTTCAGCCTCGCCCGGCTCCGGCCGGCACAAGACGGTCGTCATAGCCGATGACTCGGCGGTCGTGCGCGGGCTGTTCGCGCGCTGGCTCGGCGAAACCGGCAACTTCCATGTCGTCGCCGTGGCCGGAGACGGCGAGACGGCGCTGGCCCATGCCGGCCGCTTCAAGCCGGACGTGCTGGTGCTCGATCTCGACATGCGTGGCGTCGATGGCCCCAGCGCCCTGCCGCACATCCTGCGGGAAAGCCCGCACACCAGCATCCTGCTCGCGGCGACGCTGAACGAGCGCAATACGCGCCTCGCCCTGGAATGCATGACGAAAGGCGCGATGGATCTCGTCTCCAAGCCCGACAGCCGCGCCGGCATGACGCTGTCGCTCGACTTCCGCAGCGAGTTCCTGCTGAAGCTCGGCAACATCGCCCAATCCGCGACCCAGCCGGGGACGTTGCCGCCCGAGGTCGATCTCGGCTGGCCGGCCGGCCATACCGATCTGCGGCCCCTCGTCTGGGCGATGCCGCGCTATCTGCTGATCGGCGCCTCGACCGGCGGCCCGCGCGCCGTCGCTCGGGTCCTTTTCGACATCGGCGACGCGCTGAGGGACATCACCACGCTCGTCGTCCAGCACATGCCTCCCCTGTTCACGGCCTCCTTCGCCGAGCAGGTCGCAAGCCATGTCGGCATCCCCACACGCGAGCCGTTCGATGGCGAGCGCCTGGCGCGCGGCACCGTCTACATCGCGCCGGGCGGGCGGCATCTCGGCATCGACCGGAGGCTCGGCCATATCGTGGCGGCGATCAGCGACGGCCCCCCGGTCAATTTCTGCCGCCCGGCCGTCGATGTCCTGTTCGGCGATGCGGCCCGCCATCTCGGCGCCGCGGCGCTGGGGCTGGTGCTCACCGGCATGGGCAGCGACGGCACGGACGGCGCCGCGGCCCTGCGCCAGGCCGGAGCCGCCGTCGTCGCGCAAGACGAACAGAGCAGCACGATCTGGGGTATGCCCGGCTCGGTCGTGCGTGCCCGCCACGCCAGCGCGGTCGCGCCACTCGACGAGATCGGTGGCGCGATCCGGGCTCTCCTGCGGGGAGCGCCGCCGGCATGACGGAAACGGATTTCGCCTTCCTGCGCCTGCTGCTGCGGCAGCGTTCCGGCCTGGCTCTGGGCACCGACAAGCGCTATCTCGCCGAGAGCCGTCTGAGCATCCTGTGCCGGCGCCGCGGCATCGAGAGCATCGAGGTGCTGATGCAGCGAATGCGGCTCGGCCGCGATCCCCAGTTGGAGGCCGCCGTGGTCGAGGCGATGACCACCAACGAGACCCTGTTCTTCCGCGACCGCACGCCGTTCGACCTCTTCCGCGACGTCCTGCTGCCCGAAAAGCTCGCCGCCAACGCGGCTTCGCGTTCGCTGCGCATCTGGTGCGCCGCGGTTTCGAGCGGCCAGGAGGCCTATTCGCTCGCCATGCTGATCGACGACATGGCCGAGCGCCTTGTTGGCTGGAAGATCGAGATCCTCGGCACCGACATCTCCGGCGACGTGCTAGAGAAGGCACGCTCCGGCATCTACAGCCAGTTCGAGGTGCAGCGCGGCCTGCCGATCCAGATGCTGCTGAAGCATTTCAGCCAGCGCGGCGACAAATGGCAGATCGCCGACCGGCTGCGCGCGAAAATCGATTTCCGCCAGCACAACCTGCTGGAGCGCAACGACCATTTCGGCCGCTTCGACATCGTGTTCTGCCGCAACGTCCTGATCTATTTCGACGTGCCGACGAAGGAGAAGGCGTTGGACCTCCTCGCCCAGCGGCTCGCGCCGGCGGGAGGCCTCGTCCTGGGAGCGACGGAAACCGTCGTCGGCCTCGTGACGGCGTTGCAGCCTGACCCGCAGCACCGCGGGCTTTACCGGCCGGCGACCGGGCCACGGCCGGCGGCGACACCCGCATTTCCCCGCCCCCTCGATCGGCGCGCGCCCGGTCGCAACGCCACCGCACATTGAAGCTGGGCGAAGGTTCTCGAGGCGAAGGTTTTCGAGGGGCGAGGCGCCGCCGGAAGCACTCCGAACGATCCGGGCCGTTTCCGATCTGGCCCGGCAGACTTGGTCCAGAAAGAGCCCGATAAACAAAAACCCCGCCTTGCGGCGGGGTCCCGTCGACCTGTCGTGTACATCCGACGATCAGGTCAAAACTCTTATCTCCCTGCCGCGTGACCGTCGCATGACGACGAAGCGACGGGAATGCGTCAGGCCGGGATGCGTTCCTCGACGTCGGAAGGCTCGCGCAGCACATAGCCGCGGCCCCAGACCGTCTCGATGTAGTTCTTGCCGTCCGAGGCGTTCGCCAGCTTCTTGCGCAGCTTGCAGATGAAGACGTCGATGATCTTGAGCTCGGGCTCGTCCATGCCGCCATAGAGATGGTTGAGGAACATCTCCTTGGTGAGCGTCGTGCCCTTGCGGAGCGAGAGCAGCTCCAGCATCTGGTATTCCTTGCCGGTCAGGTGCACGCGGGCGGCATCGACCTCGACCGTCTTGGTGTCGAGATTGACGACCAGATCGCCGGTGGTGATGACCGACTGGGCGTGGCCCTTCGAGCGACGCACGATCGCGTGGATGCGGGCGACCAGCTCGTCCTTGTGGAACGGCTTGGTGAGATAGTCGTCGGCGCCGAAGCCGAGGCCCTTCACCTTGTCCTCGATCCCGGCAAGACCGGAGAGGATCAGGATCGGCGTCTTGACCTTGGCGACCCGCAAGCTGCGCAGAACCTCGTAACCCGACATGTCGGGGAGGTTCAGATCGAGCAGGATGATGTCGTAGTCGTAGAGTTTGCCGAGATCGACGCCCTCTTCGCCGAGATCCGTCGTATAGACGTTGAAGCTCTCGGATTTGAGCATGAGCTCGATGCTTTGAGCGGTCGCGCTATCGTCCTCGATCAGCAGAACCCGCATGTCCACGTCCCCAATTTCGCCCGCAGGGCAGGTTGATCGCTCTTTTCGCCCGGACCAGCCCGGAACCGGACGACGACGCACTTGCCCGATGAAACGCCACGCGACACGCTACGGTGAATTGGTTAACAAACCGTGATTCCCGAGCGCAAGGGCTTCCTTGGAGAAAGTGAACGATCCTTGTCCAGGTGAGTCGAATTTGACACGGATCGACGAGCACTCCTCCGCGAAAACGCCGTTTCGCGGAGACCGCCTCGGGAAACGGGGCAGCAAAAGCCCCGCGACACGCAGCGATCTCGAAACACAGTGTTAATCACAGAGGTAAACGAAAGGTTGACGAAGGCCTTATGAGCACCCCTTCACACGGTACTGGACGGCTCTCCGCCCTGGCCTCCGCCATCGACGGCCTGGACGGAATGACGGTCTATGGCCGTGTCATCGGCGTGCGCGGCTTGCTCGTCGAGGTCGCCGGTCCCATCGGCGCGATGAGCCTGGGCGGCCGGGTCGGCATCGAGATCGCGCCGGACACGCGCGTCCCCTGCGAAGTCGTCGGCTTTTCGGGCGAGAAGGCGCTGGTCATGCCCTTCGGCGGTCTCGACGGTGTGCGCCGGGGCTGCCCGGCTTATGTCGACCGCGCGCAGCCGGGCCTCTCGCCCACCTCGGCCTGGCTCGGGCGCGTCGTCGATGCGCTCGGCCGTCCGGTCGATGGCGGCCCGCCGCTGCCGCAGGGCGACACGCTCTACGCCTTTCGCGCCGATCCGCCGCCGGCCCACGCCCGGCGCCGCGTCGGCAAGCCGCTCGACCTCGGCGTGCGCGCGCTCAACGCCTTCCTGACCTGCTGCCTCGGCCAGCGCATGGGCATCTTCGCCGGTTCGGGCGTCGGCAAGTCGGTGCTGCTTTCGATGCTGGCCCGCTATGCCCGCGCCGACGTCAACATCATCGGCCTCGTCGGCGAGCGCGGCCGCGAGGTTCAGGAGTTCCTGCAGGAGGACCTCGGGCCGGAGGGCCTCGCCCGCTCGATCGTCGTCGTCGCGACCTCCGACGAGCCTGCTTTGATGCGCAAGCAGGCGGCGCTCACCACGCTGACGCTCGCCGAATATTTCCGCGACCGCGGCCTGCAGGTGATGTGCCTGATGGATTCGGTGACGCGCTTCGCCATGGCGATGCGCGAGATCGGGCTCGCCGCCGGCGAGCCGCCGACGACCAAGGGCTACACGCCGACCGTCTTCGCCGAATTGCCGCGCCTTCTGGAGCGTGCCGGACCAGGCACCGAAGACGGGGCCATCACCGGCCTCTTCACCGTGCTGGTCGATGGCGGCGACCATGACGAGCCGGTCGCCGACGCGGTGCGCGGCATCCTCGACGGCCATATCGTGATGGAGCGCTCCATCGCCGAGCGCGGCCGCTATCCGGCGATCAACATCCTGAAATCGGTCTCGCGCACCATGCCGCGCTCCTGCGACCCGGCTTATTACCCCGTCGTGCAGAAGGCTCGCGCCACGCTCGCGACCTATGCCGACATGGAGGAATTGATTCGCCTTGGCGCCTATCGCCAGGGCGCCTCGGCCGAGGTCGACGAGGCGATCCGCCTCAACCCGGCGCTGGAGGCCTTCCTCAAGCAGGCCAAGGACGATGCGACCTCGCTTCCGGAAAGCTATGCCCGCCTCGCAGCGATCATGAGCGAAGGCGCATGAGCACGGCATTGCCAGGAGGACGCCCTATGACAGGCCGAGGCCCTGACGCCGGCAGGGGACGCTATGTTACGGTGGCCCGCCTGCGGAAGGACATCTCGATGCTGCGCTCTTTCCTGATCCTGTTCGTGCTGCTCTCGGGCTCTGCGGCTGCGCGGGCCACGGAGCCCGCCTTGGAACTGATCGGGGCGGGACCTTCCGCGATCACCCTATCGCCCCGGACCGTAGCCACCCTTCCCAACGTCGACCGCGACGTCACCTTCGCCACTTCGAAGGGCCCATCGACCGCGCATTACAGGGGCGTGCTGCTGTGGGACGTCCTGCAGGCGAACAAGGTTTTCGACGGCCTCGATCTCAAGGCTCAGCTCGCCAAGACCATCCTCGTCAATGCCCGGGACGGCTATCGCATTGCCTTCTCGATCGGCGAGATCCATCCGGATTTCGGCAATCTGCCCCTGCTCCTGGTGACGGCGATCGACGGCAAGCCGCTCGACCAGGACTGGCGCCTCGTCGCTCCCGGCGACAAGCGCGGCGCGCGGGCCGTGCGCGACGTCGTGAAGATCGAGCTGCGCTGAAGCCCGCTGCGAACGCCGACCGGAGACCCAGAGCTTGATCGCCACCATCCTGACCGGGCTCGTAGCCCTGATCCATGTCTACATCGCCGTGCTGGAAATCTGGCTCTGGGATACCCCGCGCGGACGCCGGGCCTTCGGCCTCACGCCGGAATTCGCCAAGCAGTCGCGGGTGCTTGCGGCCAATCAGGGCCTCTACAACGCCTTCCTCGCCGCAGGGCTCGGCTGGGGCCTCTGGCTCGGGCCGGCGGGCCTTTCGATCAAGCTGTTCTTCCTGGCTTGCGTGCTCGTCGCAGGCCTCTTCGGCGCGGCCACCGCGAGCCGCAAGATCCTCTACATTCAGGCCCTGCCGGCGGCGCTCGCCTTGCTGGCCCTGCTCGCCGGTTATTGAGAGACGGCCGGCGCCCGCGCGAGCATCCGCGCCAGCGCGAGCATCGCGAAGAAGCCGAAGAACTGGATCACGGCGGAAAAGATCAGCGTCGCACTGGCGCCGAGACGCTCGATCAGCACCGCGAACAGCAGTGGCGCCACCGCGAAGGCGATGTTCTGCGGCACGGTGAGCTGGCCGAGCATCGCGGCAAAGCCACGCCGCCCGAAGAGCGCGAGCGGCAGCGTCGCACGCGCCACGGAAATGACGCCGAGCGCCGCGTTGAAAACCGCGACGAAGATTCCGGCCGCCACGATCCCCGTCGGCGCCAGGGGCAGGATAAGGCAGCAGAGCGGCCCGAGCAGCAGGCCGAAGAGCGCGACGCGCTCCACTGGCAGCCTCTCGCCCAGCGTGGCGTCGATCGCCCGTGCGACGATGGTGGCGGGTCCACCCAGCGTCGCGATCCAGACCGCTTCCGTCTGCGTCAGGCCGCCCTCCCGGAACAGGCTGATGAGATGCAGCGGCAGCCCCCAGGAAACCAGGCCGCTGGCGGAGAAGGCGAAAGCCGTCAGCCAGAACGCCATCCGCCGCTTTCCGGGCTCGACCCGCCCGGTCTCGAGGGAGGAAGCTGGCGCGGTCCCGGCGGCCGCCGGCGTGGGATGTCCGTGGAAGCGTGGAACCGCCGCATAGATCGGCAGCACGATGAAGAGCTGCATCGCTGCGAAGACGAGCAGCGTCGCGCGCCAGCCGAAGGCATCCATGAGGATCGCCGTCAGCGGCCAGAACAGGCTGGAGGACAGCCCCGTCACCAGCATCATCAGGCCGATGACCCGCCGCGTTCGTTCGCCCATGAGCTGCGCGACGGCGACGTTGCCGACATTGGCGAGCGACATCGCATGGCCGATCCCGATCACGAACCAGCTCGCCAGATAGCTGATCGGCCCTTGCGCCATGGACAGCACCGCGAAGCCCAATGCGCAGATGATCGCGCCCACGCACATCGAGCGGCGCGTCCCTTCCCGGTCGAGCACGCGGCCGATCGCGGGTGCGACCAGCGCGCCCGTCACCAGCAGGATGGTGATGCCGCCGAAGACGATCTCGGCATTGAGCCCGAGATCGCGGTCGAGCGCCTGCATCAGCACCGAGGGCGAATAGAAGGTCGTGCCCCAGCCGATGAGCCGCGTCGCGACCAGCCCGCATAGCAAAGGCCCGTGGCCGGAAAAACGAGATGAGGACGGCAAGGCGAGGAACCCGAAAGAACGGCCGGCTGACCGCCGGAAACTGACTAGATCATCCTGTCACGCCGCGGCAGCAGCGCGGATGCGACTTGAATATGCAGAAAAGGCAGTCCTTTCCGGTAAGAAAGGGTCAACCTCCTTGCGCCTATTGTGACGCCGTCTCGCGGAGTTTTCCGGTTGCAGGCCGAGGGGTCGGCCGCGACCATGCGCGATCAGGAGTTGAAAACGAGATGAAGTCGCGAGAGACGCTTCTGCGGCTGAAGCGCTTCCAGGTCGACGAAAAACGTCGCCGGGTGAGCCAGATCGAGATGATGATCGCCGACTTCAATCGGATGGCGACCGATCTCGATCGTGAAATCCACTCGGAGGAAGCACGCGCCGGGATCTCCGATCCCGCGCATTTCGCCTATCCGACCTACGCCAAGGCGGCACTCGGCCGGCGCGATAATCTGCGCCAGTCGGCCGAGAACCTGCAGGGCCAGCTCGACGAGGCCAAGGCCGAATTGCAGGAGGCCTTCGAGGAGATGAAGAAGGTCGAGATCCTCGACGACCGCGAACGGGCGACCGAGCGCGCCGCCGAAGCCGCCCGCGACCAGGCGACGATGGACGCCATCGGGCTGCGCTCGCGGGCCTGAGCGCTCCCGGCCGAAAGCAATCAGGAGGCGGAAGCCCACAGGCTTCCGCCTTTTTTGTTTGCCGGCGATACGGCCGACCGGGACAGGGCGTCATTCTCGGGCTTGCCCCGAGAATCTCATGACCAGAGGGCTCTGATTTCCGAGATGCTCGGGTCAAGCCCGAGCATGACGGCGGTGGATCGCGCCCTCAGGCGACGACCGGGTGGTGCGGCACGCAATCCCGCCGCATCTGGCCCGCCAGCCGCGGGTCGTCGTTGACCTCGATGCCGCGCTTGAAGACCTTGAAGCCCGAGCGCTGGTAGAAGGCGAGCGCGCCCTGATGGTCGATGGTGCAGGTATGCACCCAGAAGCGCGAGATCGGCTTCGCCCAGGCCAGCGCCAGCGCCCGGTTCATCAGCCAGCGTCCGGCTCCCTTGCCGAGCACGGGCTCGTCGAGCCCGAAGAAGGCGAGCTCCGCCTCCCCCGCCTCGCGAAAATCGAGTTCCAGCAGCCCGACATCGCGCCCCTCATAACGTGCGGCATAGATCGCGACGGATGGATCGGTGAGGGTCGCCTCCAGCTCGGCACGCGGCTCGGTAAGGCGGCTGAACCACATCCAGCGCTCGCCGAGCAGCCGGTAGAGGGCGAGATAGCGCTCCGTATCGCGCCCGTCGATCGGCTCGAGGGAGAAAGCCCCGGTTCCCGGCGGGTCGGGCCGCTCGGCCGGCTTCGCGAACATTTCCAGCGACGTGACGATCGCGGCGATCTTGCCGGGCGGTAGGTCCGTGGTACCAGTGAGGCTGATGGTCAGGGTCTGCGTCAAGGCGGCATCCGATGGTGGTTTTGAGTCTGCCGCGATCATGACACGATCCCGGCCGAAAGATCATGGTGCGATGACGCATGGCAGGAGCATATCGCCGCCGGATCGGCGGTACGGGAACGGGCAGCGGCTGCGGCTGCTGTTCGCGCTCCTGGTGATGTGCCTCGCCGTGGTCCCCCATGTCACGCTCGCCGCTTCATTGATGCGCATGCCCGTGAAGGCCTCAGGCCAGCATCAGGCGAACCCGCTCGGAACACCCGCCGCGAGCGCCTTGACCGCCACCGAAGTTGCACCCTGCCACCAGCCTTCGCCTTCCGCGAAGGGGCATCCCGCCGGCGCGCCGCCGATCTGCTGCATCATCGGCTGCGGCCTGATCGCGGAAGCGCCCGTGATCGCCCTGCCCTCGCGGACGATTCTTTGGTCACGGCCCGGCCTCGCTTTGGCCGAGACGCGCGCCGGCATCTCGACCGAGCCGGCCAAGCCGCCGCCCCGAAGCGGGCTCGCGCGAAGCTGAATCCTTTTCCCGTTTTCAGGCGGCTTCAGACACCGTTGCCGGTGCGAGCCGTCATTCGTTCTCACAGGAATCCGAACAATGAATCGCTTCAAATCGTCCCTCGCGGCGCTCGCACTCGCAGCCGCCTTCGCCGGCCCCGGCTTTGTCGAGCAGGCCTTGGCCCAGCATCAGGGCCATGGCGGCGGCACCATGAAGATGGACGGCGCGAGCACGGACAGCGCCGCGACCAAGGCCTTCAAGGAAGCCAACGCGAAAATGCACAAGGACATGGACATCTCCTATTCCGGCGATGCCGATGCCGATTTCGTGCGCGGCATGATCCCGCATCACCAGGGTGCCATCGCCATGGCGCGGGTCGTCCTCGCCCACGGCAAGGATCCCGAGATCCGCAAGCTCGCCGAGAACGTCATCCGCGACCAGGAGAAGGAGGTCGGCGAGATGCGTGAATGGCTCAGGAAAAACGGCAAGTAGCCGCTATCAATCCGGCAGGCGGCGGCAACGCCGCTTGCCCTCGGCCCTCCTCGCTGGCAAGAGGACGTGAAGGTTCGCGCCGCTGCGGTGACGACGCGGGCCTGCTTGCCAAGCCCTTTCGAAGTCCCTCCCGTCGCGGCCTTCATGAAACGCTATCTCGATTATCTCTGGCCGATCATCGGGCTCGTCGCGGTCGTCTGGTCCGTCGAGCTGCTTTGGGACAAGCTCAAGGCCGAGGCCGGCACGGACGCGGCGATCGAGGCTCTGCTCCAGAACGCCAATCTCTGGCAGAGCATCAAGATCATCGCCCACCGCATCGGCCACAAGATCGCGGTGATCCCGCCTAACGCCTTCTTCCACGCCGCGCTCGCCACCCTCGTCGCCTATGCGGCGCTCGCCTGGTACGATCGCATCGCCCTGATGCATCTGCGCAAGGAGAAGGGCATCTCCTGGCTCTACATCTCGCTCTGCTCCTTCGTGACCTATGCGCTCTCGCACAATATCGGCGCCTCGGTCTTCTCGGGCGGCATGGTGCGCTACCGTGCCTATACGGCGAAGGGGCTGACGGCGGCGGATGTCGCGATCCTGATCGCGCTCTGCTCCTTCACCTTCGCCTTCGGCACGCTGCTGCTGTTGGGAATCGTGCTGGTCTACGAGCCGGAGATCCTGCGGCCGCTGACGCGGCTGTCGAAATGGTTCGCCATCGGCGACGGCACGGCGCGCCTGATCGGCGTCGGCATGCTCGTCTTCGTCGCGCTCTACACCATCGGCTCCTGGCTCAAGTTCAGGCCGGTGAAGATCGGCAAGTTCGAGGTCATCTATCCGCGGCTGCGCATCGTCGCGAGACAATATCTCGCCGCGCCGCTCGAGCTCGCGGGCGCCGCCGGCATCATCTATTTCGCCCTGCCGGACCAGGGCAATCCGGGCTTCATGGTCGTGCTCGGCGCCTTCCTGCTCTCCTTCTCCGCCGGCCTGCTGAGTCAGGTGCCGGGCGGCGTCGGCGTGATGGAGGCGGTCTTCCTCGCGGTGATGCCCGGCGTGCCGGCACCTGCCGTCTTCGCCGCCCTGCTGATCTGGCGGCTGTTCTATCTCATCCTGCCGCTGGTGATCTCGCTGCCGATCGTGGTCGCCTTCGAGCGTGCGCAGCTCAAGCGCAGCACCCGCATCGCGCCGCCGCCCTGACGGGTCAGCGCGCCCGTTCCGGGCGCTTCAGCGCGATCGCCGCCGCACCGAACATCAGCAGCGCGCCGACGGCCTCGGAGACGCCGAAGGGCTCGCTCAGGACGATGACGCCGACGCCGACGGCAATCGCCGGGCTGATGAAGGCGTAGAGCCCGGCGCGGAAAGCGCCCCAATCCCTCAGCAGCCGCATATAGATGGTGAAGCCCATCAGCGAGCCGCCGATGATGAGAAAGACGACGGCGGGCAGCACGGGCGATCGCACCAGCGCAGCGAAATCGGCACGGCCGACCGGCTCGACCAGGGCCGACACCGCCGACAGGCCGACGCCGCCGATCAGCGTCTGCCAACCGGCCAGCGTCAGCGTCGGCATCGTGCCCGCGATCGGCCGCGAGAGCACCGCGCCCGTGCAGTAGAACAAGGTGCCGAAGGCGACCGCGGCGAGCCCAACCGCCTCCAGCGGATCGCCATGCACCGCCGAAAGCCCGCCCAGCGCCCGCGTCGCGAAGAGGAAGCCGAGCCCCACCGTGCCGAGCCCGATCGCGGCGAGCTTGCGCGCGTCGATGCGCTCGCCCTCGATCGCGCGGCTCGCCAGCAGGGTGAAGATCGGGATCGTCGCGAAATTGACGATGGCCGCGAGCCCGGTCGGCGCATGGGCGGTGCCCCAGAACAGCAGGCTGTAATTCGCGGTGTTGAGCAGCAGCGCCGTGACGACCAATCGCGGCCAGGCTCCAGCAGGCACTTTCGGCAGGTCGCGCCCGGCCCAGAGCAGCATCAGCACGCCGGCAAGCGAAAAGCGGACGGCGGCCAGGAACACCGGCGGCACATGCGAGGCACCGACCTTCACCGGCAGCCACGTCAGCCCCCAGACGAGGCACATCACGGCGAAGAGGGCGGCATTCCGGTTCATGATTGTCGCTTAGCGGCGCAGCCGGATGCTGACCATTGCGCGGCAGGCATTAGGGGGCCGTGGAAACGAGAGGTGCTGCGGCGCCGACCGCGCTTGCGAGGAGCGTCAGCGACGAAGCAATGACGGCTAGACGCTGCCAACCGTCTTCAATCGCGCGCGGGGATGAATCTCGCTCTGCGACAACACCGGCGTCTCGCGCCGGAAGCGCTCGATGATCTGCCGGGCGAAGGGCCGCGCCATGCCGGAAGTGACGAGCGCCGGCATTTCGCCGATGCGCGCCGCGTCCTCGAACTTGTCGCGGACATGGCGGACGAACTCCTGCAGCCGCGAGGGTTGCATGGCGAGATGGCGGTCCTCGCCCTGGCCGATGATCGATTCGGCGAAGACGCTCTCCCAGGCCGGCGAGAGCGTGATGATCGGCAGCACGCCGTTGCCATCGGAGAACTGCGCGCAGATCTGGCGGGCGAGCCGGGCCCGGACATGCTCGGCGATGTCGCGCGGGTTCTTGATCCCGCCCGCGACCTCCGCGATGCCCTCGATGATGGTGCCGAGATCGCGGATCGAGATGCGCTCGGCCAGCAGCAATTGCAGCACGCGCTGGATGCCGGTGGTCGAGATCTGGTTCGGAACGATCTCCTTGATGAGATCGGCATGGTCCTTCGGCAATTCACGCAGCAGCTTCTGCACCTCGGCATGCGAGAGCAGCTCCGGCATGTTCGACTTCAGCACCTCGGTGAGATGCGTCGAGATCACCGTCGCGGCGTCGACGACGGTATAGCCGCGCAGTTGCGCCTCATCCTGCAGCGCCGAGTCGATCCAGGTCGCCGGCAGGCCGAAGGTCGGCTCGAGCACATTGTGGCCGGGCAGGTTCACCGTGCCGCCCATCGGGTCCATCGCCATATACTGGCCGGCATAGACGATGCCATGGCCGGCATCGATCTCCTTGATCTTGATGTAGTAGTGGTTCGCCTCGAGCTGGACGTTGTCGACGATCCTGACCGCCGGCATGACGAAGCCGAGCTCCGCTGCGAGCTGGCGCCGCAGCGCCCGGACCTGATCGGTCAGGCGGTCCTGCCCGCCCGGCGCGTTGACCAGTGGCAGCAGCGCATAGCCGATCTCGATCTTGAGCTCGTCCATCTTGAGGAGGTCGTTCAGCGTCTCCTCGCGCGGCGTGCCGTCGGGCATCACCGCCCCGCTGGCCTGCGCCGCCTCCGCCTGCGCCGTCTCATCGGCGCGCTGCTTGGCGGCGCGGCCGAAATGGCGGGCCAGAAAAGCGGCGCCGCCCGCCAGCAGCAGGAAGGGCAGCATCGGGATGCCGGGCAGGACCGCGATCAGCAGCATCACAGCCGCCGACATGCCGAGCGCCTTCGGATAGCCCGAGAGCTGCTTGCCGAGCGCCTTGTCGGCCGCGCCGCGCACGCCCGCCTTCGAGACGAGCAGGCCGGCGGCGGTCGAGACGATCAGCGCCGGGATCTGGCTGACCAGTCCGTCACCCACCGTGAGCTGGGTGTAGTTGTGCGCCGCCTGGCCGAAGCTCAGCCCCTGCTGCGCCACGCCGATGATGATGCCGCCGAGCACGTTGATGAAGGTGATGAGCAGGCCGGCGATGGCATCGCCGCGCACGAATTTCGAGGCGCCGTCCATCGAGCCGAAGAAGGAGGATTCGTCTTCGAGCGCGCGGCGCCGCAGCTTCGCCGTCTCCTGGTCGATCAGCCCGGCGGAGAGGTCGGCATCGATCGCCATCTGCTTGCCCGGCATCGCATCGAGCGAGAACCGTGCGGCGACCTCAGCGATACGGCCCGAACCCTTGGTGATGACGACGAAATTGACGATGATCAGGATGGTGAAGACGATCACCCCGATCACGAAATTGCCGCTCATCACGAAGCCGGCGAAGGCCTCGATGACATGCCCCGCCGCAGAGGTGCCTTCATGGCCATGGGCGAGAATGAGGCGCGTCGAGGCGAGGTTCAGCGCCAGCCGGAACATGGTGACGATGAGCAGCACCGTCGGGAAGGCCGAGAACTCCAGCGGCTCCTCGATGAAGAGCGCCGTCATCAGCACCAGCACCGACAGGATGATCGACAGCGCCAGCAACAGGTCGAGCAGGACCGCCGGCATCGGGAAGATGAGCACCACCAGGATGCCCATGACGCCGATCGCCAGGAACAAGTCCGGACGGTTGAACAGCTTTCCCATCGCGTTGCGATCGGGAAGGTTGAAGCCGCCTCCCTGACCTGCCGTCACATCGGTCATCGACCGCCCCGCCCTCTCGCCGGTCGTCATCCGCGTACGGACGCCGCGCGCTCCGGAGCGGAGCGCGACCCGGCAATTCTTGCCGGGTTCATGGTGAACGAATTGTTAAGACGCGAAAGAATTTCGGGCCGGAACCTTCCGATGAACGGATGGTTATCGAAAGGCCGCGTTGTGGCCGCATTCGCCGTTCCAACTCGCCGGCGGGCGGCAAGACCCTGCCAAATCCCAACGATATCGGAGGAAATCTTGAACAGACGATCCTTTCTGACGAGCCTTTTCGGTGGTCTCGCGGTTGCCGGCATCGGCGGTGCCGCCCTGGCGAAGAACCTGGTCGAAGCGGCCCCGGCCCCCGTCGGGCCTGCCGCCGGCGCGATCGACCCCGCTCTCAAGGCCGGCCTCGACGAGACCGACGCGGCCTTCACCCAGTATTATCACGGGCGGCCGCGCCATCACCGCCGCCCCCCTCCGCCCATGCATCACCGGCGGCATCCGCCAATGCATCGCCGCCCGCGCCGCGTGATCCGCAACGGCCGCGTCTACTACGTCCGCTGACAGCCTGAGGGGCGGCGCCGATCGGTGCCGCCCCTTCCCTTCGAGGCACACCGCCAGAACGATTGGAGGACGCCGGCATGACAGCGCCGGACAGAAGCCGGGAAGGCGTCATCGAAACCGACGTGCCCGCGCGGCTGGACCGCCTGCCCTGGTCGCGGTTCCACACCCTCGTCGTGGTCGCGCTCGGCATCACCTGGATTCTCGACGGGCTCGAGGTCACTCTCGCCGGCGCGGTGTCGGGGGCGCTGAAGGAAAGCCCTGTCCTCAAATTCACCAATACCGAGATCGGCATGGCGGGCGCCGCCTATATCGCCGGCGCCGTGCTGGGCGCCGTCTTCTTCGGCTGGCTCACCGATCGGCTGGGCCGCAAGAAGCTCTTCACCATCACCGTCCTGGTCTATCTCACGGCCACGGCCGCCACCGCGTTCTCCTGGAACCTGTGGAGCTTCCTCGCCTTCCGCTTCCTCACGGGGATGGGCATCGGCGGCGAATACACGGCGATCAATTCGACGATTCAGGAACTGATCCCCGCCCGCGTCCGTGGCTGGACCGATCTCGTCATCAACGGCTCCTTCTGGGTCGGCGCCGCGCTGGGCGCGCTCGGCGCCATCGTGCTGCTCGACCCCGCCCATATCGAGCCCGAGCATGGCTGGCGGCTGGCCTTCTTCATCGGTGCCGTGCTCGGCCTCGTCATCCTGATCCTGAGGCAATGGATTCCCGAAAGCCCGCGCTGGCTGATCAGCCACGGCCACCATGAGCGCGCCGCCGCGATCGTGGCCGATATCGAGCGCCGCTCCGGCTTCATCCCGCCCGCCGGGGAAAATCTGCCGCCGACCCGGCTGCGCCCGCGCGCCGCGACGCCACTGCGCGAGGTCTTCCGCGCACTCTTCATCCTGCATCGCGAGAGGGCGCTGGTCGGCCTCGCGCTGATGGTCTCGCAGGCCTTCTTCTACAACGCGATCTTCTTCACCTACGCGCTGATCCTGACCGATTTCTATCATGTGCCGTCGCAGGCGGTCGGCTGGTTCATCCTGCCCTTCGCGGCTGGCAATTTCCTCGGTCCCCTGCTGATCGGACGCTTCTTCGACACCCGGGGCCGGCGCTTCATGATCGCCGCGACCTATGCGCTCTCAGGCCTGCTCCTGACCGGCACCGGCTATCTGTTCTGGCGCGACTGGCTCACAGCCTCCCATCTCACCCTGTGCTGGAGCGTCGTCTTCTTCTTCGCCTCGGCAGCGGCGAGCTCGGCCTATCTCACGGTGTCCGAGACCTTCCCGGTCGAGATGCGGGCGCTCGCCATCGCCGTGTTCTACGCGATCGGCACCGGCGCGGGCGGCATCGCCGGCCCCTGGCTCTTCGGCATCCTGATCGACACCGGCTCGCGCGGCAGCGTCTTCGGCGGCTATCTGCTCGGCGCGGCGCTGATGCTCGCCGCGGCCGTCATCGCGGCGCGCTTCGCGGTGCGGGCCGAGCGCCAGCCGCTCGAAAGCGTCGCGCGGCCTCTTAACGCAGTGGATTGAGGTTCCGCGCCGGCAATAACCATGCGGGCCGAAAAGACGTCAGAGGGAACAAATCATCATTTAAATGCATTACTCCCCACCTGCATTCCGCCCTTATGAATGCAGGGGGAGATGTGGTGAAGACAGTCTGGAGGCCGTCGTGGACAGACGCTCATTCCTGATGACATTGGTCGGGGGCTTTGCCGCCGCCGGCCTTGGCGGGATCGCCGCCGCCGAAGCCGCGCAGCCGGCTCGGATATTGCCGCCGGAAGGCGCGCCGCTCAAGGACGCCGAAACCGTCCCGGCGGAGACGAAGGAGGCGCTGGACAAGACCGACGCCGAATTCAGCCAGTACTATTACTACCGCCGGCCGCGCTATCGCTACTACCGGCGGCCCTATTATCGGCCGCGCTACTACTACCGGCCGCGCTATTATGCCCGCCCGCGCTACTACTATCGCCGGCGCTGGTAGGAACCGCTCTCCGGGTCAGGCCGCGCTGATGCGGGTCTGACCCGGCTCCGCCACGGGGATGCCGGAGGCGGTGTATTCGCCGAGCTTGTTGCGCAGCGTGCGGATCGAGATCCCGAGGATCTTGGCTGCATGCGTCCGGTTGCCCAGGCAATGGTCGAGCGTGTCAAGGATGAGCTCCCGCTCGACATCGGCGACGGTGTGGCCGACCAGGGAACGCGTCATCGCCTCCGCCGTCTGCGCGGCCCGGCCCGCGGCATCCCGCGAAACCGTGGCGGCAGGCCCGAGCGCCTCGCCTTCGGGCGTCAGAACAGCCGAGGCCGTGATCTCCGGCCCGCTCGCCAGCAGTACCGCGCGATGCATGGTGTTTTCCAGCTCGCGAACATTGCCCCGCCAGGCATTGGCCAGCAGCAGCTTGCGCGCGTCAGTCGCGATCGGCCGGGCCGGCAGGCCGTTCACCTCGGCGTATTTCTTTCCGAAATGCTCGGCGAGCGCCAGGATGTCGCCCGGCCGCTCGCGCAGCGCCGGCAGGCGCAGATGCACGACATTGAGCCGGTAGAACAGATCCTCGCGGAAAGAGCCTTCGCGCACCGCATCCCCCAGATTGCGGTTCGAGGTCGCGATGATGCGGATATCGACCTTGACCGGCTGGGCGCCGCCGACGCGGTCGATCATCCGCTCCTGCAGAGCGCGCAGCAGCTTCGCCTGCAGACGGACATCCATCTCCGAGATCTCGTCGAGCAAGAGCGTGCCGCCATTGGCCTCCTCGAACTTGCCGACGCGGCGGGCGATGGCACCGGTGAAGGCGCCCTTCTCATGGCCGAACAGTTCGGATTCGAGCAGATTGTCCGGAATCGCCGCGCAGTTCACCGCGACGAAGGGCCTGTCCTTGCGGGCCGATTTCTGGTGCAAATGGCGCGCGATCACCTCCTTGCCGGTGCCGCTCTCGCCGGTGACGAGCACGGGCGCCTCCGAGCGCGCGATCTGCGAGGCGAGCTGGACGACGCGCTCCATCGCCGGGTCGCGCCAGATCAAGCTGGTCTGATCGGCCGCCACGGCCTCCAGCACGGCCGCGATCAGCTCCGGATCCGGCGGCAGCGGCACGTATTCGCGCGCGCCGGCCTGGATCGCGGCGACCGCCGCGCGGGCATCGGTCGAGGTGCCGCAGGCGATGATGGGCGTACGGATGCGCTCCGCTTCCAGCGCCGCCACATAGGCCGCGATCGGCTGCACGACGTCGATCATCAGCAGATCGGCGCCCTTGGCGCGCAGCACCGCGAGCGTCTGGTCGAGCCCTTCGGTATGGGTCACAGCCGCACCGTGCGACATCGCGATCTTGGCCGCGGCGATGATCTGTCCCTTGAGACCGCCGGCAATGATGAGGCGCATGGCTCAGGTCCTTTTGCTTGCTGTTCGTGAAGGCGGCCGCACGTTCACCGGTCCGCCTTGATGATTTCGGTCATGGTCACGCCGAGCCGCTCCTCCACGACGACGACCTCGCCGCGCGCCACCAGGCGCTCGTTGACGAAGATGTCGATCGCCTCGCCGACCCGCCGGTCGAGCTCCAGCACGGTGCCGGGCACGATCTGGAGGAGATCGCCGACCGCCACCTTCGAGGAGCCGAGCACGGCCGAAACCGTGACCGGCACGTCGAAGACCTGTTCCAGATCCTCCGCCGTCTTGACCGGCACCGGGCCCGAACGCGCAACCGAGGTATCGTTCTGATCGAACGACAGATCAGCCTGGTTGAGGGGCGGCAGATTGAGATCGTTCTGCTGGCTCATGGCTCAAACCTTCACTGCCCGGGACGGCTGCCACCGGGGAAAACACTGGCGACCGCCTGCTCGATCAGCGCCGAGAGCTGTTCGCCATCCATCACGAAGCCGCCTTCGGCCCATTCGATCCGCCCGTCGCCGGGGCGGATATCGGCTTCGCCCAGCACGATCAGGCGCCCGGCGAAGCCGTGCTCCCGCGTCATCCGCTTGACGAGCTCCTCCGCCGCCTCGACCGACGCCTCGGGGACCCGCAGGACGAGATGCGGCGCCTGCCGCGCATGGACGATGCATTCGCGCACGGCCTGCTCCAGCGCCGCCATCGGCTTCTCGGCCAGGGCCGCGCCGGCGAGAGCCTTCGCCGCAGCGAGAGCGACCTGCGCCGCCTGCTCCTCGATGGTGGCCATGCGCGCCGCCTCCAGCGCGAAGAGCCGCTCGGCCGAGCGCGCGAGCTGCCCCGCAAATCCGCTGAGCTGGCCCTCGGCCTCGTTGCGACCCTGCTCCAGGCCGGCGTGGAACCCCTCGGCCCGGGCCGCGCCGAGATCGGCCTCGCTGGCGGCCTTGCGGCTGCCCTCGCGGAAGTCGGTCCCGAACATGAATTTCGTCGCGGTCGCCTTTGCCATCTCAGTACACCAACTCGTCTTCGGCATTGCCCTTCGACAGCACGATCTCGCCCTTGTCGGCGAGGTCCTTGGTCAACGTCACCAGCTTGGTCTGGGCCTCGTCGACCTCCTTGAGGCGCAAGGGACCCAGCCCTTCCATGTCGTCCTGCATGTTCTTGGCGGCGCGCTGGGACATGGCGCCGAAGAAGAAGTCGCGCATCGGCTGGCTGGCGCCCTTGAGCGCGCGCGCCAGGACGTCCTTGTCGACCTGCCGCATCAGCGTCTGCAACCCGGCGGGGTCGAGCTTGGCCAGATCCTCGAAGGTGAACATCAGGGCGCGGATGCGCTCGGCCGCTTCCTGGTTGGAGGCGTCGAGCGCGGACAGGAAGCGGATTTCCGTCTGCCGGTCGAAGCCGTTGAAGATCTCGGCCATCATCTCGTGCGGGTCGCGCCGGCGCGTCTGGGTCAAGGTCGAGACGAATTCGGTGCGCAGCGTGTTCTCGATATGGTCGAGCGCTTCCTTCTGCACGGATTCGAGCCGCAGCATCCGGCCGACCACCTCGATCGAGAGATCGCCGGGCAGGTTGCGCAGCACGTTGGCGGCATGCTCCGGCCGGATCTTGGACAGGATCACCGCGATGGTCTGCGGGTATTCGTTCTTGAGGAAGTTCGCGAGCACCACGGCATCGATATTGCCGAGCTTCTGCCACATGTTGCGGCCGGCCGGCCCGCGGATCTCCTCCATGATCAGGGCGACCTGATCGCTCGGCAGGATCTTCTCGAGCAGCGAGATGGTGCGGTCGAAGGAGCCGGTGACGGCGCCGGCGCTGGAGAGCTTGCCGACGAAGTCCAGCATCAGCCGCTCGACCTCGTCGGCATCGACGGTGCCGAGCTCGGCCATGGCGCGGGTGATGATGCGGATCTCGTCGTCGTCGAATTCCTGCCAGATCGTCTTGCCGTGCTCCTCGCCGAGAACGAGCAGGATCACGGCGGCGCGCTGCGGCCCGGTCATCTGGGCGATCGTCATCATGCCGAAGCCGCCGCCCTCGATGGCGTCGGGAAGGCCGGTGCTGCGCGTCGCGAGGGAGCGTGTGTCTGCCATGGTTCAGCGGCCCGTCATGCCGGTGCTCGCTCATGGATCCAGCTCCGCAGCACCGCGACCGAATCGGCCGGGTTCTGGGAAACAAGCGCGCCGATCTTCTCGACCGATTGCGCCTTGAGCTGGCCCTTGACCTGGGCGATGGCGAGCATGCGCTCCGAGGGCATCTCGACCTCGGACGAAACGAGCTCGCCATTCGGACCGACCGTGGCCACGGCACGGCCGGGCACCGCCGGATCACCGGTGGGCTCGCCATCCGGCCCGACCAGCGTCCCGTTGCGCATGAAGCTCGGGATCGGCCGCACGCCGACGCTGTTGTCGGACGCAAGCACCTGCTTCAGCAGGGGACGCACGACGGTCATCAGAACGATCAGCGTGAGCAGCGAGATGACGCCGAGCTCGGCGAAGCGGACGAGGTCCTCGCGGCTGAACGACAGGAGCTGCTGCATCAGCGTCGGCTCGGTCAGGTCGCCCGGAGCCTGCGGCGCCTCGGCGAAGCGCAGATTGACGACCTCGACCTTGTCGCCGCGATTCTGGTCGAAGCCGACGGCGGTGCGCACCAGCTCGCTGATCCGGTCGAGCTCCTCGTTGCCGCGCGGCTGATAGGCCATCTCGCCGTTCTGGCCGCGGTTGTAGTTGCCGTCGACGAGCACGGCGACGGAGAGCTTCTTGATGCGCCCGCCCTCCTGCAGCTCCGTGCGGGTCGTCTTCGAGATCTCGTAATTCACCACCTCCTCGTTCTTCGAGGAGGAATCGCGCTGGTTTTGCTGCGCGCCGTTCGTCTGCTGCGCGCCGGGGAGTTCGTTGCCGACGGTGACGGTGCCGTTGCCGCCCTCGGCCGTCGCCGAAGCCTCGGTGCGGTTCTGGCTGGAGCGGACGACGCGGCTTTCCGGGTCGAAGCTCTCGGAACGGCTCTCGACCCGGTTCGCATCGAGCGTGGCCGAGACCTGCACCCGCGCCCGGCCGGAGCCGACCACGCCTGCGACGATATCCTCGACCTGCGACTTGATGCGCTTCTCGATCGCGGTCTGGCGCTCGTCGAGGCCGAGCCCCAGAATGCTCTGCTCGTCCCGGGCGCCGTCGGCCAGCAGCCGTCCGCGCTCATCGACGATCGAGACGCGCTCCGGCTTCAGCCCGTCCACGGCGGAGGCGACGAGATGGCGGACCGCCCGAACCTGGGCGGCATCGAGATCGCCGGCGAGCTTGAGCGCGATCGAGGCGCGCGGCGGCTCGCGGTCACGCTCGAACAGGCGCCTCTCGGGAATGACGAGATGCACGCGCGCCGCCTGCACCCGGCTGATCGAGCGGATGGTGCGCGACAGCTCGCCCTCCAGCGCGCGCAGATGGTTGATGTTCTGCACGAAACTGGTGGAGGAGAAGGCGTCGCCCTTGTCGAAGATCTCGTAGCCGACGCCGCCGCCGGCCGGGATGCCCTTGCCGGCGAGGTCGAGCCGCAGGCGCGGCACGTCGTCCTTGGGCACCAGCACTGTCTGCCCGTCGCCGCGCAATTCGTATTTGATCCCGCGCGCGTCAAGATCCTTGAGGATCGCGCTCGTGTCCTGGCTGGAGAGATCGGAGAACAGCACGCTCATCGCCGGCTGCGACATCTTGAGCATGACGAAGCCGAAGAAGCCGACGAGCACGAGCGTGACGGCCAGCATCGCCGCCAGACGCGCCGCACCGAATTTCGCAAACTGCTCGATAAGCCCGCTCACGCCGCCATCCGTTCCACAAAGCCGCGGGGGCTGCGCGAGTTGCGCCGCCCACTAGGCAAGTTTTTCCCAGCGCATGGTTAGCGGGCGGTTAATTTTTTGCCTCCATCCCATTAATCATTTGACGAGCCGGGGCCGGCGCAGACGAAAAAGGCGCCGGTCCGGAGACCGACGCCCTGAAAAACGGGGGAGGATGCCGCCGGCTTACTGGCGGTAGTGCTGGATGCGGGTCGTGCGCAGACCGGCGAGCCCATGCTGGTCGATCGACATCTGCCAGCTCAGGAACTCGTCGACCGTCAGAGTGTAACGCTGGCAGGCTTCCTCGAGGCTGAGCAGGCCGCCGCGAACCGCCGCGACCACCTCCGCCTTGCGCCGGATGACCCAGCGCCTTGTATTCATCGGCGGGAGATCCGCGATCGTCAGCGGACTTCCGTCCGGTCCGATCACGTATTTAACCCGCGGTCGCAATGGCTCGGTCATGGTACACTCACACAACTCAACAGAGCTACTGAAGGCGAGCCTAACCTTCCGGTTTTAAGATTTACCTAAAACGATCGCGCGGGATGTCCGCGTCTGATTCGCGCCACCTCACTCGGACCGGGTGACGCTCTTCACCTTGTCGAGCGGCACGCTGATGGAGCCGATCTTGAGGCTTGGAATCGAGGTGGTGAAATCGACGCCGTCGACCACACCGCTGATCTGCGTCTTCACCGTCAGGCTTTGCCCGGCGACGCTCGTGCCCTGGATGCTGACGGTATAGGCGCCGTCCGGCGCCTTCGTGCCGATCGAGGTCGTCCCGTCCCAGCCCAGGCTCTGGTCGCCGGCCGCGAGGCTGCGGGTCATCGTCTGCACGACGCTGCCGTTCGAATCCTTGATCGTGATCGTGGCCTGGCCGGCGGCTGAGGAATTGACCTTCCAGGACGCGTTGCCGTCCTTCAGGAGAGCGGTCGCTCCGTCCGCCGTGATGTTGGAGCCGACGAAGCTGACCGCATTCGTCGCCGTGCCGGCCGCGCTGAGGCTCAGCAGCGAGCCCAGCGTATCGTTGGTCTTGAGCTGCTGCTCGACGCCGGCGAACTGCACGAGCTGCGCGGTGAACTGGTTGGTGTCCATCGGGTCGAGCGGCGACTGGTTCTTGAGCTGCGTCGTCAGCAGCAGCAGGAACTGGTCGAAATTGCCCGCGATCGAACTGCTGCTCGAGGAGCTGCTCGACGTATTCGAAGAGCCCGAAGACCCATCCACACCTGAAACGGCCATGTTGTCTGTCCTCGCTCAGATGCTGAGATCGACGCCGCCGAGCCGCACGAGGCGGCGCTGCGGCACGGGTGTCGTGGGAAGAACGGCATCGTCGCCGGCCTCGGGAAGGGAAGGCTGGCGCGAACGCTGCGGCGCCTCCTCCTGCTGGCGATGCTGCCGGAAGGCGGATTGGTCGGACGGATCGCGCAGGCTGATATCGATGCCGCTATCGGAGGGCTTGAGCCCCGCCTGCTCGAAGGCCCGCTCCAGCGTGCGCGCATCGCGCTGCAGCAGATGCAGGGTCTCGACGCGGTCGACGACGAGGCGGGCGCTGACCTCGCCCTTGTCGGAAATGGAGAGATTGACGTCGACGCGCCCGAGCTCGTCGGGATCGAGCCGGATATCGAATTGCCGGGCGCCCGAAAGCGCGCGCAGGCCGATCTCGATCGGCACGACATGCAGGGGCGTCGCCGGGAGCGCGGCCTGGCCTGCTCCGGACGGCAGGGCGGGGTTCGGCGTGGCAGCAGCCTGGTCGAGCGGCGACAGGGAGTGGACCGTCCCGGTCCCCCCCACCGCCTGCTGGACCAGCGCGGTAAGGTCGATCGGCGCCAGCGCCTGCTGCACGGCTTCGGCCGGCTTGGCTTCGCCGGCCACGACAGCAGGCCCCTGGGCAGGAAGCCCCTGCGCGGCATCCGCCTTCGCGCCGGCAACGGCGGCATCGGCATCGACGGACTTGTGGGCTTGCCCAGCATGCTGCGAGCTCTCGCCCGGCGTCGCTCCGGTCAGCGCGGCGCCGAAAGCCGGCTTGCCCGCGGCCCCATCGGGGCTGCCGGCCTGGGCCGCAAGGGCGCGTTCGGCCTGAAGCTGTGCCTTCGCGACAGGGCCCGCCCCGACCGGCACGGCTCCGCCTTTCGCAGCCGCGGCCTCGTCCGGCTTCTCACCGCCGGCCGCAGGCAAGGACAGCGACAGGACTGCCGCGACCAGCTGCGGGACAGGCTTTTGATCCACCAGCGCAACCGCCGCTTCGCCGGAGAGCTTGTCGCTGGCGTCCTTGTCCGCAGATGCCGCCTCCGCGCCTTCGGCTTTCTTGTCCTTGTTCTCGCCGGCCTTCTTGCCGCCCTTCTCTCCGGCTTCCGCCGTTCCGGTGGCCTTGCCCTCGATCTCGCCCTCCGGCGAGGCGCCCTGCCCCTGCGCGGCGGCAAGGAGCTCTGCCAGCGTGCCGATGAAGGAATCCGGCTGGACGGGCGGAGAGCGCGTCGACGTCGTCGCGTCGGCAGGTTCCGTGGCCTTGCCGGGCTTGCCGGCGGTCGCCTCCGCCGCGGCCTTCGCGTCCTGCGGTTGAGTTGCAGCCCGCGTGCCGTCGACAGCCGCACCCTTCTTCGGCTCCGGCGAGCGCGACGAAGCGTCGGCTGTCTCCGGCAGGGAGAAACCCTCGCCGCTTCCGGCAGCGCCGGCCTCGGCAGGACGGCGGCGCGGCGCCGGCGTCTCCTTGGCGGGCGAGGTGTTGAACACGGTTTCGACGGGCATGAACGGTTCCGCAACGCGGGCAAAGGGCACCCGCTTGCGGTCAGCAAGTTGCGCGCCAGGGGCGGCCGCCTATATTTCAATGGCTTAGCCCGTCACGTCCTGCGTTTCCGGCGGCAGAATCCGCCTTTGCCCTTCATCGGGCCGGCAGGATTTGCCGATCGCGCTGGCCGCAGGCGGCCAAAGCCGATATAGAACCGCCAATCGCGCGAAACGCGCTCCTGAACCTCGATCCCGAATGACCACGGCCCTCAACTCCCTCGATATCGCCAAGCCGCCCTCGGCCACGCGCGTGGTCGCGGCGATGTCGGGCGGCGTGGATTCCTCGGTCGTGGCCGCGTTGCTGAAGCGTGAGGGCTATGACGTGGTCGGCGTCACGCTGCAGCTTTACGATCACGGCGCGGCCGTCCATCGGGCAGGCGCCTGCTGCGCCGGCCAGGATATCCATGATGCCCGCCGCGTCGCCGAGACCATCGGCATCCCGCATTATGTGCTGGATTACGAGAGCCGCTTCCGCGACGCCGTGATCGAGCGCTTCGCCGAGAGCTATCTCGCCGGCGAGACGCCGATCCCCTGCGTCGAGTGCAACCGAACCGTGAAGTTCCGCGACCTGCTCGATCTGGCGAAGGAACTCGGCGCCGATGCGCTAGCGACCGGCCATTACGTCGTCAGCCGCGATCTCGGCGATGGCCATCGCGGCCTGTTCCGCGCCGCCGACATGAATCGCGACCAGAGCTATTTCCTCTATGCCACGACGCAGGAGCAGCTCGACCTGCTGCGCTTCCCGCTGGGCGGCATCGACAAGGCGCAGACCCGCGCGCTCGCCGCCGAGCTCGGCCTCGCCATCGCCGACAAGCCCGACAGCCAGGACATCTGCTTCGTCCCGAACGGCCGCTATGCCGACGTGATCGAGCGGCTGAAGCCCGGTGCAGCCCGCCCCGGCGAGATCGTCCATCTCGACGGGCGCGTGCTTGGCCAGCATGACGGTGTGCTCCACTACACCGTCGGCCAGCGCAAGGGCTTGCGGCTCAGCGCCGCCGAGCCGCTTTACGTCCTGCGGCTCGATGCCGATGACGCCCGCGTCATCGTCGGTCCGCGCGAGGCGCTGAGCGTGCGCGAGGTCCGCCTGCGTGATCTCAACTGGCTCGGCGGCATGGCGCTCGACGCTCTTCCGGCGGAAGGGCTCGACGTCGCCGTGCGCGTCCGCTCGACGCGTGCACCGCGCGAGGCGCGGCTCTTCCGCGACGACGAGGGGCTGCGCATCGAGCTCGCCACCGATGAGGAAGGCGTCTCGCCCGGCCAGGCCTGCGTCATCTATACCGATGCCGGCCCCGGAGCGCAGGTGCTCGGCGGCGGCACGATCCTGCGCCGGCCGCTCGCCATGCCCGCCTCGCCCTCCCCGGCGGCGCTCGCCTTGTCCTGACGCAGCGGTCGCGTCGCTCACCTTGCCTGTTCGGAATCGTCGATGCCGGTGACAGACCACCTCGAAACCCAGAAGCGCGCCTATGCCACCTGGGCCAAGTTCTACGACAAGATCTATCAGCGCATGCTGTCCCGGCCGCAGCGCGAGGCCGTGGCGGCGGCTTGCGCCTGCGGGCCCGAGATTCTGGAGATCGGCGTCGGCACCGGGCTGACCCTGCCCTATTTCACGCCGGAATCCCGCGTCGTCGGGGCTGACCTCTCACTCGACATGCTGAAGGTCGCGAACCGCAAGGTCGCTTCCGGCGGCCTTGGTCATGTTCGCGGCCTGACCGTGATGGATGCCTGCCGGCTCGGCTTCGAGGCGGAGCGCTTCGACGCGGTGACGGCGCAATTCGTGATCACGCTCGTCCCTGATCCCGAGCAGGCGCTGGCCGAGATGGACCGTGTGCTGAAGCCGGGTGGCGAGATCGTCATCTCGAGCCGCCTCGTCGACGATGGCGGCGCGCTCGCACCCTTCTGGGCGGCCGTGGCGCCGCTGGCGCGGGCGATCGGCTGGAGCAGCGACTTCAAGGTCAGCCGCCTGACGGATTGGGCAGCGCGGACCGGGCGCTACGACACGGTCCATATCGGCCGCGGCTATTTCAAGGTCGTGCGGCTGCGCAAGCGCGCCTCGCTCCCGGCCTGATCCAGCTCTCGCGGGATAATCCCGGACGAGGCTTGACGAGGGCCGCCCCCGCCCCCTATACCGCGCCCCTGTGACGGGTCGCCGACGGCGACGGCCGGAACATGTGGCGGGGTAGCTCAGCTGGTTAGAGCAGCGGAATCATAATCCGCGTGTCGGGGGTTCAAGTCCCTCTCCCGCTACCATCAATTCCCCCCGTATACCCCCCACGCGGCGGGTCGGGAAATGGTCGCCACCGACCAGCTTCGTCAGGTGGCCTTCAATCGAGATCTCTGGATTTGTGCCGGCCGGAGCCGGATGAACCGTCACTGTCGCGATCAGGTCGCGCAGGGCGGTTTCGACTCTTCTCCGTAAAGCTCGCAGGGCGCGGGCCGAGCCATCCTTCTTCCCTGAGCGCTTCACCGCACCCCGGCGACCCGACCGTTTCAGCGCTTCCTAAGCACTGCCGCAAGATTTCGTATTTTTCCAGGCTCGGGCCGCCCTCTAGACCAATGCCGTAGCGCGCCTCCTCGCGCGGAAGCTTTCAAAATCGGCAAGGGCGGATGATGTCAGTTGAGAAGGTCGATACGCTCGTCATCGGCGCCGGCCAGGCGGGGCTCGCCATGAGCGAGCATCTGGGCCGGTGCGGCGTGCCCCATCTCGTCCTGGAGCGCCAGCGTATCGCCGAGCGCTGGCGTTCGGAGCGTTGGGATTCCCTCGTCGCCAACGGACCGGCCTGGCATGATCGCTTCCCGGGCATGACCTTCGCCGATGTCGAAGGCGGCGTCGGCCCGGACGACTTCCCCGGCAAGGAAACGGTCGCCGATTATTTCGTCGCCTATGCGAAGAAGATCGCGGCGCCGATCCGCTGCGGCGTCGAGGTTCTGAAGGTCGAACGCAATGCCGGCCGCTCCGGCTTCCGCGTCGAGACGTCGGACGGCGTGATCGAGGCCGAGCGCGTCGTCGCCGCGACCGGCCCCTTCCAGACGCCGGTGATCCCGGCCGTGGTGCCGGCCGGGACCGACATCCTGCAGATGCATTCCACCGGCTATCGCAATCCCGCCCAGTTGCCGGCAGGTGCCGTTCTGGTCGTGGGCTCCGGCTCCTCCGGCGCGCAGATCGCCGAAGAGCTGATGCAGGCGGGGCGGCGCGTCTATCTCTCGGTCGGCCCGCATGACCGGCCGCCGCGGGCCTATCGCGGCCGGGATTTCTGCTGGTGGCTGGGCGTGCTCGGCAAATGGGACGCCGCGGCGCGCGAACCCGGCAAGGAACACGTCACCATCGCCGTCAGCGGCGCGCAGGGCGGCCACACCATCGACTTCCGCCGCCTCGCCGCGCAGGGCATGATCCTCGTCGGACGCACGGAATCCTGCGCGGACGGCGTCATCCGCTTCGCTCCCGACCTCGTCGAGAACCTGCGGGCGGGCGACGAGAACCACGACGCTCTGCTCGACGAGGCGGACGCCTATGTCGCCCGCAACGGCCTCGATCTTCCCGAGGAGCCGCAGGCCCGCATCCGGGTTCCGGATGCCGACTGCATCGCCCGACCGATCCTGTCGCTCGATCTCGCGGAAGCCGGCATCGGCACGATCATCTGGGCGACGGGCTTCCTCGCCGATTATGGCTGGATGCGGGTCGACGCGTTCGACGAGAGCGGCAAGCCCAGGCACCAGCGTGGCGTCTCCTCCGAGCCCGGCATCTACTTCCTCGGCCTGCCCTGGCAGTCGCGGCGCGGCTCCAGCTTCATCTGGGGGGTCTGGCACGATGCGAAATACGTCGCCGACCAGATCGTGATCCAGCGGCAGTACATGGCCTACCACGAGGCCGCCCGGCGCGAGTTCGAACCGGCCTGACCACTACGACCAACGAAACACAGAGTTCCGACGGAGGCCGACATGGCGCATACCCGCATCCGCAAGTTCAACACCAGGGACACCTATCCCGAGCAGAAGCTCGACAACGACCTCGCCCAGGCGGTTGTCACCCAGGGCGGCAAGATCGTCTGGCTGCGCGGCCAGTGCCCGCAGAACCTCGACGATGCCAAGAACATCGACAGCCACGACCCGGTCGAACAGACCCATAAGGTCATGCAGAACATCAAGCAGTTGATCGAGGAGGCCGGCGGCTCGATGGAGCATCTGGTCAAGGTCGTGGTCTACATCACCGATGTCCGCCATCGCGAGGCGGTCTACCGCACCATGGGCGAGTACATCAAAGGCGTGCATCCGGTCTCGACCGGGCTCGTGGTGCAGGCGCTCGCCCGGCCGGAATGGCTCGTCGAGATCGACGGCACCGCCGTGATCCCGGAGTGATCGCATGACCTTCTCGCTGGTCGCCCGCTGCGCCCGCACCGGCATGTTCGGGGTCGCGATCTCCTCCTCCTCACCGGCGGTCGCGGCGCGCTGCGCCTATGCGCGCGCCGGTGTCGGGGCCGTGGCCTCGCAGAACGTCACCGACCCGACGCTGGGCCCGCTGGCGCTCGACCTGATGGAAGGCGGCATGCGCGCCACGGACGCCATCGCCGAAGTCCGCAGGCGCGGGAAATTCATCGAATACCGGCAGGTGCTGGCGGTCGACCGCGACGGCGAGACGGCGATCCACTCCGGCCCGAATTCGCTGGGCATCTGGACGCAGGCGCAGGCCCGTGACGTTGCCTCCGGCGGCAACCTTCTCGCCAATGACGGCGTGCCGCAGGCGATCGTCGACGGTTTCCTCGCCTCCACCGGCCATCTCGGCGACAGGCTGATCGCCGCGATGCGGGCGGGTCTTGCCGCCGGTGGCGAGGCAGGGCCGGTCCATTCGGCGGGGATGAAGATCGTCGACAAGGTCAGCTGGCCGGTCGCCGATCTACGCTGCGACTGGACGGAAGATTGCCCGATCGAGGCGGTGGCGAGCGCCTGGGAGGTCTACAAGCCACAGCTCGACGCCTATATCCAGCGCGCGCTCGATCCGCGGCAGGCGCCCTCCTACGGCGTTCCCGGAGACGAATGAGCGCCCAGCCATCGCCTGCTGGCTTCAGTTAGGTCAAGGCTCGATACGCGGCCGGTCGGTCATCACCGGCGCGATCATGCCGGGGATGTAGGCGCGCGAGATGCAAGCTTCGCAATGCGCCTGGAAAGCCTCGATCAGCTTGGACTTGGCGAGCGCCGCCAGCGTCGCCACGCCGATGGTCATCGGGCGGTGCTGGCCGGCGAGCCGGACCGAGACCAGCCTGCGCCCGTCGAGCGACTGATCCGAACGCGGCCGGACGTTGAACAGCGAATAGCCGACGCCATTGGCGACCAGAGCCCGCACCAGGTCGGGATGGGCCGAGCGCGCCACGATCGTCGGCACCACGTCGGCCGTCATGAACAAGGCTAGGAAATATTCACGGCTCAGCGGGAGGTCGAGCAGCACGAGCGGCTGGTCCGCGAGCTCCGCGAGGGTGACAGCGCTCTGGCGCGCCAGCGGATGCGTATCCGCCACGATGATATGCGGCGGCAGGCTGACCAGCGGCGCAAACGCGATGTCGTCGGGCAATTGCAGATCATAGGTCAGTGCCACATCGACCTCGGAGCGACGCAGCCCCCTCAAAAGATCCTCCTGATTGCCCTCGACATAGCGGATCGTGGTCTCGGGGAAGGCGGCGACGAAACTGTTGCTCAGCTCCGGCACCAGCATCGGCGCCAGCGTCACCATGCAGCCCAGCGAGAGCGTGCCACGCACGGTCCCAGTGGTTTCCGAGGCGACGGTGTAGAGGCTCTCGGCCTGGGCCACGACCCGCTTCGCCTCGCTCAACAGCGCGCGGCCGACCGGTGTCAGCGACAGGCCCTGGGCATGATGGCGGATGAAGAGCTGCGCGTTTAATTCGCGTTCGAGATGCGAGATCGCGGTCGAGATCGAGGGCTGCGAGATATGGATCATCTCGGAAGCGACGGTGATGCTGCCCGTCTCGCCGGCCGCGATGAAATATTCGAGTTGGCGCAGGGAGAACCGCATCGCGACAGCATAAAGCACGGGAGAAGCTGGCCCGCAAAGCGGAGCACCTCAGGCCGCGATCCGCCCGAGCAGCCGGTCCATCATCCGGTCGCAGGCGGCGAGCTGATCGAGCGCGATGAACTCGTCGGCCTTGTGCCCCTGCTCCATCGAACCCGGCCCGCAGACCAGCACGGGAATGCCGAGACGCTGCGAGAACAGCCCCCCTTCCGTGCCGAAGGCGACCTTGCGCAGCGCGCTCTGATCGAGGATCCCGCGCAGGAAGGCGACCACCTCTGAGGATGCCGGCGTCGCCAGCCCGGGATAGTCGTTCAGCCGCTCGAAGCCGATATCGGCCTGCGGAAAGCGCGCCCGTTGCGCAGCGACGAGTGCAGCCGCCTCGTCCATCAGCCGGGTCAGGATCGCCTCGGGATCGTCCTCGGCGACGTTGCGGATCTCGAAATCGACCGTGCAGCGCTCCGGCACGATGTTGAGCGCGGTCCCGCCCTCGATGCGCCCGGCATGCAGCGTCGTGTAGGGGATGTCGTAATCGCCGTCACGCGGGCCGTCCCGCTCGATCTCGCCTTGCAGCCCGCGCAGCGCGCCGACGAAGTCGCAGGCGAGATGAATCGCGTTCAGCGCGTTGGGCGCCAAGGCAGAGTGCCCGGTGACGCCGCAGCAGGTCGCCCGCGCCGCGAGCTTGCCCTTATGCCCGGTCGCGATCGCCATCGAAGTAGGCTCGCCGATGATCGCGAGCTTCGGCCGCAGCGGCCGGCTCGCCAGCCGGTCGATCAGCGAGCGCACGCCGACGCAGCCGATCTCCTCGTCATGGCTGAAGGCGAGATGGAGCGGGGTCTCGAGCTTCCGCGTCGCAGCGCGCGCGGCGAGCGCCAGCGCCGAGGCGACGAAGCCCTTCATGTCGGCCGCGCCGCGCCCATAGGCGTGCCCGTCCGCAACCCGCAGCCGGAACGGGTCGTGGCTCCAGTTCTGCCCCTCGACCGGCACGACGTCGGTGTGGCCCGACAGCATGACGCCCGGCCGATCCTTCGGGCCGATGGTGGCGAAGAGATTGGCCTTGCGCCCATCTTCGGCCTCGACGATCTCGCTCTCGATGCCGTGCCCGGCGAGGAAGCCGCGCACGAAATCGATCAGCGGCCGGTTCGGATCGCGGCTGACCGTGGCGAAACCCACCAGCCTGTCGAGGATCGCCAGCGTGTCCATGACCATCCCGTCCGGTTCAAAGATAGAGATGTCGGACGGCGTCGCTTCCGAGCAGTTCGGCGGCGCTGCCCGCCGCCACGACCCGCCCCTTGGTGAGCAGGATGCCGCGATGGGCGATGGAGAGCGCCATCTCGGCGTTCTGCTCGATCAGCAGCACGGTCGTGCCGCCGCGGTTCACCGCCGCGACCGTGTCGAAATACTCGTCGATCAGCTTCGGCGACAAGCCCAGCGAGGGCTCGTCCATGATCACGAATTTCGGCTTGCCGACGAGCGCGCGCGCCAGCGCCACCATTGCCTGCTCGCCACCCGAGAGCGTGCCGGCGCGTTGCCGGATGCGCTCCCGCACCCGCGGGAACAGCTCCAGCATCTCCTCCAGCCGCTCCTCGAAGCCGGCCTGGTGCCCCTGCGCCTCGTAGCCGAGGCGGATGTTGTCACGGACGGAAATGTCGCCGAACAGGCGCCGCCCCTCCGGCACGAAGCCGACGCCGAGCGCGCTGAGCGCTTCCGTGCGCGAGCCCTTGAGATCCTGCCCCATGATCGCGATGCGGCCGCGCGCCAGCGGCAGCAGCGCCGAGATGGCCCGGAAGATCGTGGTCTTGCCGGCGCCGTTGGGCCCGAGGATGCAGACCAGCTCGCCCGGCTCGACATTGAGCGAGACGTCCCGCAGCATCGCCACGACGCCATAATTGGTGTCGACGTTCTCAAGCCTGAGCATGCTGCGCTCCCTTGCGGCCGAGATAGGCCTCCTGCACGCGCGGGATCAGGCGGACCTCCTCATAGGTGCCCTCGGCGAGCTTCTGCCCGTAATCGAGGACGAGCACGCGCTGCGGCAACGACGCGATCAGGCGCATGTCGTGCTCGATGATCATGAGGGCGAGCTCCGGCCGCTCGGCGCAGACCGAGCGGATATCGTCCATCAGCGCGTCGGTGTCGGAATCGTCCATGCCCGAGGATGGCTCGTCGAGCAGCAGCACCTTGGGCTCGCTGGCCAACGCGCGCGCGATCTCGAGACGCCTACGGTCGGCCTGCGGCAGTTCCCCGGCCGGCCGGTGGCGCTGAGCGTGGAGCTCGCGGGAGACCGCCTTGAGCAGGCCCTCGGCCAGCTCCGCCGCCGCGTCGAGTTCGGCCTCGGCCTTTCGGCGGTTGAAGATGGCCTCGAAGATCCCGGTCTTCATATGGGTGTGGCGGCCGATGATGACATTGTCGAGCACCGAGAGGTCGGCGAACAGCCGGCTCGACTGGAACGTCCGCGCGATGCCCTTGGCGACGATGCGATGGGCCGGCTGCCCGTTGAGCAGCTCGCCCTCCAGCCTGACCTCGCCTGAGGACGGAACGTACAGCCCGGTGATGATGTTGAGCAGGGTCGACTTGCCGGCCCCGTTCGGGCCGATGATGCCCAGCACCTCGCCCTTGCGCAGCGAGAAGTCGACCTCGGCCATGGCGACCAGGCCGCCGAAGCGCATGGTCAGATCCTTGCCCTCGAGCAGGGCCCGGCTTTCTGGAGTGACTGGCGCGTTCATTGTCAGCCTCCGTAGCGGCGCAGGCGCTGCGGGAAGATTCCCTGCGGGCGGATCATCAGGAAGGCGATCACGGTGATGCCGAAGAACAGGATGCGGTAGTCCGAGAAGGCGCGCAGCTTCTCGGGCAGCAACGTCAGCAGAAACGCGCCGACGATCACGCCCAGCGTGTTGTCCATCCCGCCGGCGATGACCATCGTCATGATCGTCACGGAGACCAGGAAGGTGAAGTTGTCGGGCGAGATGAAGCCGACATAGAAGGCGTAGATCGTGCCCGCGAAACCGGCAAGGAACGCATCGACCGCGAAGGCCAGCACCTTGTACCAGGTCGCGTTGATGCCCTGGCAGCGGGCCGCAAGTTCGTCGGCCCTGAGCGCGTTCCAGGCCAGGCCGATCCGCGAATGGTGCAGGCGCCCGGCGAACAGGATCGAGACGCCGACGAGCAGCGCCGAGAGATAGTAGAAATTCGCCTGCGACGGCAGCGAATGCCCGAAGATGACCAGCGGCGAGGCAAAGGAGTGTCCGAAGAGCTCCGGCGCCGGAATGCCGACCAGCCCGTTGGGACCGCCGGTGAATTCCAGATTGTTGAGGAGCTGGTGGACGACCACGCCGAAGGCGATCGTGACCAGCGCCAGATAGCTGTCGCGCGTGCGCATCGAGGGGATGCCGAGCAGGAAGCCGAAGATGGTCGCGACCACCGCCGAGGCCGGCAAGGCGAGCCAGAAGCTGACGTCCCAGTTCAGGGCAAGCAGCGCCGAGGCATAGGCGCCGATGCCGTAGGAGGCGCCGGTGGCGAAGTTCGGGATGTTGGCGCTGCCGAGCTGGAAGTTCAGCGCCAGCGCCAGCACCGCGTAGAGCTGGGCGATGATCAGGAGGTGCAGCGCATAGCTGCTGTTCTGCAGCACGAAGGGAAAGGCGAGCACGATCGCCGTGCCGAACAGCATCGCGAAACGCCGGTTGGCGCCGAAGGCCTGTTCGATATTGGCCTCGATCACCGGCAGGCGCTGCATCGCGAACAGCGCACCGGCGAACAGGGCGAGCAGAGCGACCACCGCGCGCCAGTCGTCGACCAGCAGGAATTGGCGCAGGAAGGCCGCGCCGGCGATCTCCGTCAGAGCGACCAAAGCGAGGCCGCCGGCGGTGCCGAGCGTCGCGCGGGCGGGAATTGTCATATCCGTCATCGGCTCAGACCTTCTCGACGACGGTGCGGCCGAAGAGGCCGGCCGGCCGGAACACCAGCACGCCGATCACCAGCAGAAAGACGAAGACGAGGCGATAGGCCGCGCCGTTCGGCACCACCGCCTGCACCAGCGTGTCGAGCCCGGCGATCACCAGGCTGCCGATGATCGCACCCGGCATCGAGCCCAGCCCGCCGACGACCGCGGCCGAGAAGCCGATGAGGCCGACATCCACGCTGAAGTCGAACCGCACGATGCCGGCATAGCCTGCGAAGAACAGGCCGCCGATGGCGCCGACCGCCGAAGCGATGAAGAAGGTGATCCGGAAGATCCGACCCGGCGCGATCGAGAGCAGGCGGGCGGCGTCGCGGTCCTGCGAGACGGCCTTGATGTGCAGGCCGAGCCGCGTGCTGCCGAGCAGGTAGAAAAGCCCGGAAACGCAAAGCCCGGAGACCGCGATCGCGACGAGGTTGAAGGCCGGGACCGTCACCCCGAGCAGGTCGACGCTGCCCTGGACGAGGCGTGGCACCGCATGAGGGTTGGAGCCGTTGGGGAAAAGATGGCGGATCAGCTCGCGCAGCACGATGCCGAGCGCAACCGTCGCGACCAGCGCCATCATCGCAGGCGCATTGCGGAAACGCTGGATGACGAGCAAATCGAGCAGGACGCCGAGCAGCCCGGTGAGCGCGATTGCGAGGGCGACCGCCAGCAGCATGACGCCGGGCGAGGCCGCGGCCCCGATCGCGGTCGCGAAGGTCTGCACCAGCGCCAGCGCCAGGAAGGGCGCCATCAGCGCCACGTCGCCATGGGAGAAATGGATAATGTTCAGCACCCCGAAGAGCAGGCTGAAGCCGACCGCGATCAGGGCATAGATCGAGCCGAGCGTGATCCAGTTCAGGATCTGTTGCAGGAGCTGCTCGGTCATTCCGGTCCCTCTCTTTGTCTTGGCGGCCATGTCGTGGCCGCTTCCTGGGCTGTGCACCAGCCCGCAAGCGGACAGGAGTCGTAATTTCGGAATCTCTGCTTTGCTTGTCTTGAGGCAGGGTGCCGGACCTGCTCGCACCCCGTCCGGCCAGCTACTTAGGCAAAGCTAGGCCGGGGCTTCCAAATATCCGATTTGCTTCCCCTTTCGGGAAGGACGGATTGTCCGCCGAGGCATCCTAGGCCCGCCTGCCCGGCTGACCGCGGGAGCTCCAAAATCCGTCCTGGAGGGGATCATGAATTTCAAGTTCGGCGCCGGAAACGGCTCTTTTTCGGCATTGCTGCGCGTATCGGTCGTCAGCACGGCGGTCGTGGTCGGGGCCATGGCCGCCTCGGCCCAGGAGACCGTCAAGATCGGCTTCATCGGCCCGCTCAGCGGCGGCAATGCGCAGCAGGGCCTCTCGGCCCGCAACGGTTTCCAACTCGCCATCGACCAGGCGAACAAGGCCGGCCTGCCCTTCAAGCTCGAGGCCGTGGTCCTCGACGACGCTGCCAACCCGCAGACCGGTGTCGCCGCGGCGCTGAAGCTCACCAACGATCCGCAGGTGCTGGCCGCCACAGGCCACTGGAACAGCGGCGTCGCGCTGGCCACGATCCCCGTCTTCCAGCGCGCCGGCGTGCCGTTCGTCGTCTGGGGCGCGATCTCGCCCAAGATCACCGAGCGCAACAACCCGATGGTGTCGCGCGTCGTGACGACGCTGGTCAACACCAACGAGCCCCTGGCCAAGTGGGCGGTCGAGAGCGTCGGCAAGAAGATCGCCATCGTCTCCGACACCTCCGATTACGGCGTCGCCAACACCCAGAACTTCGAGAAGTTCTACAAGGCCGCCGGCGGCACCATCCTGGCCGCCGAGGCCGCCCCGGTCGGAACCACGGACTTTCGCGCGCTGCTGACCAAGATCAAGGCCGGCGCGCCGGATGCGATCTATTTCGGCGGCGTCGTCACCGAAGCCGGCCTGGTGCGCCAGCAGATGGTCGAACTCGGCATGACCGTGCCGATGATCGGCGTCGACGGCTTCCATGACGCCGACTTCATCAAGATCGCCGGCCCGGCTGCCGAAGGCACCGTCTCCGGCATCGTCAAGGAAAAGGGCAATCCGCAGCTCGAGAAGCTGACCAAGGATTACCAGGCCGCGAACTTCGCCGAACCGGCGACGACCTACACCAAGAATGCCTTCGACGCCGCCAACATCATCGTCGCAGCGATCAAGAAGGCCGGCACCAAGGACAAGGCCGCCATCGCCAAGGCGATCCGCGAGACCCAGTACGACGGCGCCATGGGCCATACCAGCTTCGACGAGAACGGCCAGACCAAGCTGCCGGTCGAACTCGAGCTTCGCACGGTCAAGAACGGCGCCTGGACGACACGCTGACGCCGATGTCCGGCCGCGCTTTGGCGGCCGCTTTCTCCAGGCAATGGGCTCGCGCAAAGCGCGGGCCCATTTTTCTTTGCGACGTTCCTGGCCTTCTCTCACGGAGGCGCCGGCGATTGGCGTAGCCTGCCATCCGGCGATGCCTTGCTTGCCGTGATCGAGCGCGCCGTCTCGGCCGCCAGCCGTCCCCACAGAAGCACGGCATTCGACATGGCCGCCGCAGCCCGCCCGTCCATCGCACCAGCCTCCTCGGTCCCGCCCCGCCTCGGTGCTCGCAAGGAGGAGGGCGCGCCACGGATCGGAGCGTTCAGGCGCCAGTCATCTGCCATGCCGGTTCATGGCGCCGACGAGCCGGCCCGGGCTCGGTGAGTTTGAGGAGATCGTGATGGGGCGGGACGGCTTTCAGTGCGACACCTGCGGATCGGCGAGCATTTCGGTTCCCGGCCGGCTGGAGCAGAACAGCGACGTGACCTGCACCAAATGCGGACGCATCCTTTCTTCGTGGGATGAATACAAGCGCAAGATCGGCTCGATGCTACGCGAGACCACGCCGGGCCGCCGCCCGACGATCTCCGACCCCATCGACTGGTGAGAAGGGCCAATCCTTCGATCGCGGACCATGACCGACCGAACGCCCCTTCCCGTCAACGCCTCGCCTGAGACGCTCACCACCAAGGTCGTTTCGGCCGCCTATCTCGCCCTGGTCGGCATCGTCACGACGGCCTGGATCGCTTTCCTCGTCTGGATCGCCTGGCGCTTGTTCGCCGCGAGCGTCTGAGGCCCGGGCGCGCACCGATTTCAGCCAGCCTTCGCGACGACGGACGAAGGACGGCCGTCAATCGCAACCATTGAGGTTATTGCGCAACCGGAGACACCCCGGCGGCTGGTCAGGCCTCCGTGAAGGCCGCGCCGACGATCTGCCGCGCCTCTTCCTGGATGCGGGCGAGATGCGCCTCGTCGCGGAAGCTCTCGGCGTAGATCTTGTAGACCTCCTCGGTACCGGAGGGGCGCGCGGCGAACCAGCCATCGGCGCTCGTCACCTTGAGGCCCCCGATCGGGGCGCCATTGCCGGGAGCGTCGCTCAGGATCGCCGTGATCGGCTCGCCCGCCAGCTCCTTCGTCGTGATCTGGCTCGGCGAGAGGTTCTTGAGCACCGCCTTCTGGGTCGATGTCGCGGGAGCGTCGACGCGCGCATAGCAGGGCTTGCCGAGCTCGGCCGTCAGCTTGTCGTAGAGCACGCCCGGGTCATTTCCCGTCTTCGCGGTGATCTCGGCGGCGAGCAGGCCGAGGATGAGCCCGTCCTTGTCGGTGGTCCAGACGGTGCCGTCCTTGCGCAGAAAGGAGGCGCCGGCGCTTTCCTCGCCCGCGAAGCCGAAATCGCCCGAGATCAGCCCCTCCACGAACCATTTGAACCCGACCGGAACCTCGACCAGCCGGCGCCCGAGCTTGCCCGCGACGCGGTCGATGATCGCGCTCGACACCACCGTCTTGCCGATGGCCGCGTCGGCACGCCAGCCGGGGCGGTTGGCGAAGAGATAGGCGCTCGCCGCGGCGAGGTAGTGGTTCGGGTTCATCAGCCCGCTGCTGCGGGTGACGATGCCGTGCCGGTCGGCGTCCGTGTCGTTGGCGAAGGCGACGTCGAAGCGGTCGCGCATGCCGATCAGGCTCGCCATCGCATAGGGCGAGGAGCAGTCCATCCGGATCTTGCCGTCCCAATCGGCGGTCATGAAGCCGAAGGTCGGATCGACCGCCTTGCTGACGATGGTCCCCTTCAGGCCGTAGCGGTCGATGATCGGCTGATAATAGTCGAGCCCGGCACCGCCGAGCGGGTCGATCCCGATCGAGACGCCCGCCCGCGCGATCGCCTCCATATCGACGACATCGGCGAGATCGGCGACGTAACCGCTGATGTAGTCGTACCGCCGGACATGCTCGCTCTTCAGCGCCTTGTCATAGGGAATGCGGGCGATGCCGGCGAGCTTGTCGGCAAGAAAGGCATTCGCCTTCTTCTCGATCCATCCGGTGGCATCGGTATCGGCCGGCCCGCCATGAGGGGGGTTGTACTTCAGCCCGCCATCGGCGGGAGGATTATGCGAGGGCGAGATGACGACGCCGTCCGCCTTCCCGGAGGAGCGGCCGCGGTTATAGGTCAGGATGGCATGGGAGATGACGGGCGTCGGCGTGAAGCCGAGCTTCTCGTCGATCATCGTGGTCACGCCATTGGCGGCGAAGACCTCCAGCACCGTCTCGAAGGCGTTGCGCGAGAGCGCATGGGTGTCGATGCCGACGAAAAGCGGCCCGTCGGTGCCCTGTTCGCGGCGATAAAGGCAGAGCGCCTGGGCGATGGCGAGAATATGCGCCTCGTTGAACGATCCGGAGAAGGCCGAACCGCGATGGCCCGACGTGCCGAACGCCACCTGCTGCGAACGCTGCGACGGATCAGGCTGGTCGAAATAGGCCCTTTGCAGTGCCGCGACATCGACGAGCATGGAGGGGTCGAGCCGCTTTCCGGCGTAGGGGCTCACGGTATCGGTCATTGAGTATCTCGGTTGCAGGCCAGCCAATGCGCCGCCCGTTATAGACGGCAGGTCCGCAAAGTCGCGAGCGAAAAAGGCCGGAGCACGGCAGCTCGCGAGCGCGCTTCTGCCAAGCGCCCGGGAGCGAAACCCGCGCCGGGCCGATCGGCCGCGTCAGCCTTCGATTACCGGAGCGCGGTCGGCGAGTTCGAGAAAGATGGCGGCGCAGCCGAGCCAGACGATGCCGAGATAGATGAGCACGAGACCAGACCCCGAGAAACTGATCTCGGTGTAGCCCCTCCGGATTTGCACTTCGGTGCAGGCAATCGCTCGCATTTGAGCGATGTGTGGGAATTCCGACCGGTCCCCGCGGTCGGCAGGACAGGCTGCGCCCCGCGACGAGATACGGTTGGCCCTCGTACTGACGTCCAAGGCAATATATGTGTCGCAGGCGCGAAATAGGTTTCTTTGGAGTTGGCGATGAAGATCGTGATGGTCGGATCGGGTTATGTCGGCTTGGTATCCGGCGCCTGCTTCGCGGATTTCGGCCATGAGGTCGTCTGCGTCGACAAGCAGGAGAGCAAGATCGCAGCGCTGAAGCGCGGCGAGATTCCGATCTTCGAACCTGGCCTGACGGAACTGGTGCGCAGCAACGCCGCCGCTGGCCGGCTGTCCTTCACGACCGACCTCGCCGGCCCCGTGAGCGCAGCGGACGCGGTCTTCATCGCGGTCGGCACCCCCTCCCGCCGCGGCGACGGTTTCGCGGATCTGTCCTATGTCTATGCCGCCTCCCGCGAGATCGCGCAGGCGCTGGGCCGCTACACGGTGATCGTCACCAAGTCGACGGTCCCGGTCGGCACCGGCGACGAGGTCGAGCGGATCGTGCGCGAATTGCGGCCGGACGCCGAGTTCGCCGTGGTCTCGAACCCGGAGTTCCTGCGCGAGGGCGCCGCGATCGAGGACTTCAAGCGCCCCGACCGCATCGTCATCGGGACCGAGGACGCCCGCGCCCGGCAGGTGATGGCGGATGTCTATCGTCCGCTCTATCTCAACAGCGCGCCCATTCTGAACACCAGCCGCCGCACCGCCGAGCTGACGAAATACGCCGCCAACGCCTTCCTGGCGACGAAGATCACCTTCATCAACGAGATGGCGGATCTGTGCGAGCAGGTCGGCGCCAACGTCCAGGACGTGGCGCGGGGCATGGGCCTCGACAACCGCATCGGCGGCAAGTTCCTGCATGCCGGGCCGGGCTATGGCGGGTCCTGCTTCCCCAAGGATACGCTGGCCCTGATCAAGACGGCTCAGGATTACGGCACTCCCGCGCGCATCGTCGAGACGGTCGCCGCGGTGAACGAGCAGCGCAAGCGCGCCATGGGCCGCAAGGTCGTGGCGGCCTGCGGCGGCTCGGTTCGGGGCAAGACCGTCGCGGTGCTCGGCCTCACCTTCAAGCCGAACACCGACGACATGCGCGATTCCCCCTCGATCTCGGTCATCACCGCGCTGCAGGACGCAGGCGCGACGATCCGCGCCTTCGATCCCGAAGGCATGGAGCAGGCGAAGGCAGTCCTGCCCGGCGCCGTCACCTATTGCGGCAATGCTTATGAATGCGTCGAAGACGCCGATGCGGCCGTGATCGTCACCGAATGGAACATCTTCAGGGCGCTGGATCTCGATCGGGTCAGGACGCTCATGAGGTCGCCGGTCCTGATCGATCTGCGCAACATCTATCGTGGCGAGCAAGTCCGCGAGAAGGGCTTCGTCTACGCCGATATCGGCCGCGGCATTTCCGACCCGGTCTCCTCCCACGCCATCGACGCAGCCTGATCGAAATCTGAACAGTCTGTAGGTCCTTGCCGGCATATGGCATGAAACATGCCCCTGCCCTGAGGCCGACGCGGCTAAAACCTGATTTGGAGTCCGATACTCTGATGACCTCCCGCCTCATCACCCCCTTGATCATGGCCGGCGGCGCTGGCACGCGGCTTTGGCCATTGTCGCGGGATTCCATGCCCAAGCAGTTCATCACGCTGCTCGATGACGGGCTTTCCACGTTCCAGGCGACCTTGCTCAGGGTCAAAGGAGACGGTTTCGCCAATCCCATCGTGGTGACCAACAACGAATTCCGCTTCGTCGTCGCCGAGCAGATGCGGGCCGTCGGCGTCGTCGGCGACATCGTGCTGGAGCCCGAACGTCGCGATTCCGCTCCTGCGATCGCGATCGGCGCGCTGCTGGTCTCGCAGAAGGACGAGAAGGGGCTTTGCCTTGCGCTCGCGGCCGATCACGTCATTCCCGATGTCGAGGCCTTCCGCCGCGACTGCGGGCGCGCCGCGAGTCTTGCCGCGGACGGCCCGATCATGACCTTCGGCATCGTCCCGACCGAGCCTGCCACCGGCTATGGCTATATCGAGCCCGGCAAGCCGCTGAAGAGCGAGGGCGCCAACACCGTCGCCCGCTTCGTCGAGAAACCCGACGCCGCAACCGCGCGCGGCTATGTCGAGCAGGGCTTCCTCTGGAACAGCGGCAACTTCATCTTCTCGGCCGAGCGGATGCTCGCAGAGCTCGAGGCTTTCGTGCCCGAGGTGCTGTCCGGCGCAACCCGGGCATTGGCGGCGGCCACCAAGGATCTCGACTTCCTGCGGCTGGACCCGAAAGGCTTCGCCGAGGCCACCAAGGTTTCGATCGACTATGCCGTGATGGAGAAGACGCGCCATGCCGGCGTGCTGCGTGCGACCTTCGGCTGGTCCGATGTCGGCAGCTGGGATTCGCTGCAGGCGATCCGCCCGCAGGACGAGGGCGGCAATGTGCTGGAGGGTCCGGTCGTCGCCATCGGCACCCGCAACTCGCTGATCCGCAGCGACGAGATCTTGACGGCGGTCATCGGCCTCGATGATGCCGTGGTCGTCACGACGCGGGACGCCGTCCTGGTCACGACCAAGGCGCGCGCCGCCGAGGTCAAGGGGCTGGTGGAGCGGTTGAAGAAAGAGGGCCGCCGCGAGGCGACCGAGCATCTGCGCATGTACCGGCCCTGGGGCTGGTATCAGCGTATCGACCTCGGCGGCCGCTTCCAGGTGAAGCGCATCAACGTCAAGCCCGGCGGCCTGCTGAGCCTGCAGAAGCACTTCCACCGGGCCGAGCACTGGGTCGTCGTCTCGGGGACGGCCGAGGTGACGCTGGATGGCACCGTCTCCTACATCCACGAGAACGAATCGATCTACCTGCCGATCGGCTGCACGCACCGCCTGGCCAACCCCGGCAAGATTCCGCTCGAACTGATCGAGGTCCAGGTCGGCTCCTACACCGGCGAGGACGACATCATCCGGATCGAGGACATCTACGCACGCGCCTGAGCAAGACGCGCCGGAGCGCCACCACCGCGACGTTGTCGCCCGCCCTCAAGCGCGTGCGACGCAAGCCTTTCCGTCGCCGCGATGCGCTAGCGACGGACGACTCAGTCGTGCCAACCCAGCTCCGGAGCAGAATCGGCGAGCTGCAGGAAGATCGCCAGGCAACCCAACCAAATCGTCGCGATCGTGAGCATCGATGCCGTCTCCCTGGCAGCAGGCGCGACATCTGCCGCGCCACGATGTTCTGCACGATCAGGCCCTAAAGCCGGGTGAATCGATATTTCAATTTTAACGGACCTCTCCGAGGCCCTGTAGCAGCCATTGCGGCGCCGAGGCGTACGGCGAATATCTTAAGGCCGGAACCGCTCTAGCCCTTGTTCCGTGGCATTTTCTTCACCCGAACCGGTATCCTCCCCACTCGAAGATGCTCTACCCTGCAGCCGCGAACCGCGAGATCTTGGTATCCTGTCCATGACCAGCCTGAAATTCGGAACCTCCGGCCTGCGCGGCCTGGTGAGCGAGCTCATCGGCTTGCCGGCCTACAGCCATGTCCGCGCCTTCTGCGCCATGATCCGCGAGGACGATGCAGCGGGGCCGGCCGGCGAGGTCCTGATCGGGCGGGATCTGCGCTCGTCGAGCCCGCTCATCGCCGCCCAATGCGCGCAGGCCGTTTCCGACGCCGGCCTGGTTCCGGTCGATTGCGGCGCCCTACCGACCCCGGCCTTGGCGCTCGCCGCCATCCAGCGCCGCGCCCCCGCCATCATGGTGACGGGCAGCCACATCCCGGACGACCGCAACGGGCTGAAGTTCTATCGCGCTGCCGGTGAGATCGACAAAGCCGACGAGGGACGCATCCTGGACTGGCAGGCCCGCCTCGCCCTCTCCTCCGTGCCCGAAGCAACAGTGGCGACGGACACATATGAAGCTCTGGCGGCCTACAAGGCGCGCTATCTCGACGTCTTCGGGCCCTCACCGCTGGGCGGCATGGTCGTCGGCGTCTATCAGCACTCTTCCGTCGGCCGCGACGTCATCTGCGACGTGCTCGCGGGGCTCGGCGCCACGCCCGTTCCGCTCGGGCGCAGCGAGCACTTCATCCCGGTCGATACCGAGGCGCTGCGGCCGGAGGACGAGGAGCTCGCGCGTCGATGGGCGGGCGAGCGGGCGCTCGATGCGATCGTCTCGACCGACGGCGATGCGGACCGGCCGCTCGTCGCCGATGAGAACGGCCGCTTCCTGCGCGGCGATCTCGTCGGAGCCCTGACCGCGCGCTTCCTCGGCGCCGATGCGATCGTCACGCCGGTCACCTCCAACTCGGCGCTCGACCGTCCCGGCCTGTTCGACAAGGTCGTCCGCACCCGCGTCGGCTCGCCCTATGTCATTGCGGGCATGGAGCAGGCCCGGGCCGAGGGTGCCACGACGATCATCGGCTTCGAGGCCAATGGCGGCGTGCTGCTCGGCTCGGATGTCGAGCGTGACGGCCGCCGCCTACCCGCCCTGCCGACGCGCGACGCCATGCTGCCCATCCTGGCGACGCTCGCGCTCGCCCGGCAATCCGGTCAGGCCCTGAGCGCCATCGCCGCCGAAGCCCGCTTCGCCATCGCCCTGTCGAACCGCCTGCAGGAGATTCCGCAGGACAGGACCGCGGCGCTCATCGCCCGGCTCGACGCGGAGGATCCCGCCTTCCGCGATGCGGCCTTTGCGAGCCGCGGCGGTGTCGCGGCGCGCGACCGGCGCGATGGCCTGCGCCTGACGCTGGGCAATGGTGCCACGGCTCATTTCCGCGCTTCCGGCAACGCGCCTGAGCTGCGCGTCTATGTCGAGGCGCCGACGCAGGAGGCTGCCGAGGCGCTCCTCGCCGAAAACCTCGCCTTCGCGGCGGCACAGACCCGCTGACAGCAAGGCGGCGGGCGCCGCCTCACTCGATCTTCACATTCGCCTTCTGCGCGACCTCGGCCCAGCGCGTCGTCTCCGCGGCGATATGGGCGGCGAATGCGTCCTGCGACGACCCGACCGGATCGACGCCGAGCTTCCTGAGCTGCTCGATCACCGCCGGCTCCTTCATGATCGCCTGCGTCTCCGCCGAGAGCTTCGCGACGATCTCCTTCGGCACGCCGGCGGGCGCGAAGAAACCGTGCCAGGAACTGGCGTCGTAACCCGGAATGAACTCGGCCAGCGCCGGCAGATCCTTGGCCACTTCGAGTCGCTTCGGCGTCGCCGTCGCCAGGGCCCGGATCTTGCCCTCCTGCACATGCGGCCAGGCGATGGTGATGTTGTCGAAGCTGACCTGGATCTGGCCGGAGAGCAGGTCCTGCGTCACCTGCCCGCTCGAGCGATAGGGCACATGGGCCATGTCGGTACCGGTCGCCACCTTGAACATCTCCGCCGCCATATGGGTCGAGGTGCCGGCGCCCGAGGAGCCGAAGGAGTACTTGCCCGGATTCTTTTTCAGCAGGTCGATCAGCTCCGGCACGCTCTTCGCCGGCAGGTCGACATTGACCATCAGGATGTTGGGAGCACTCGCGACCTGCGAGATCGGCGCGAAATCCTTGACATGGTCGAAAGGCAGCCTGGAATAAACAGCCGGATTGATCGCATGGGTCGAGACCGTGCCCATCGTCAGCGTGTAGCCGTCCGCCGGAGCCCGCGCCACGGCGGCGACACCGGTATTGCCGCCCGCCCCGGCCCTGTTCTCGACGATGAACCTGCCGCCGAGGCGTGCGCCGAGCCGGTCGGCGAGGATGCGCCCGAGCATGTCGGTGGTGCCGCCGGCCGCAAAGGGCACGACGATGGTGACGACCCTGCTGCCGGGATACTCGCCCTGCGCGAAAGCAGGCCCGGCCACGGCAAGGCAAGCCGCGGCGATGATGGTTCTGCGGGTGATGCTCATCGGTTTCATTCCTCCCTGATGCGGAGAATCCGCCTTGCGCCTCGTGAGCGGGCGCTTGCGCCAAGGGATAACACAGGGCCGGAGATTTGAAATCTGAAATTTCAGATTGCCGAGACAACTGGATTGTGGTGTCTGGTGACCGACGCCGCCATGGGGAATCCGGCAGCGGCTTCCTCATTTCCACCGCCCCGAAAGAGTGAATGTTGCAGCCCGCCGTCGAACCCGTTGCGCCCGACCTGCTGCGTTCCCTGCGCGAGCATGTCCATGAGCGCCTGCGCCGGGCCATCGTCGCTGGGCGTTTCCGCAATGGCGAGCGGCTGAATGAGCGCCATCTCGCCGAGATGCTCGGCGTCAGCACCACCCCCGTGAAGGACGCGATCCGCAAGCTCGAGAGCGAGGGGCTGGTGCGGACCGAGGCGCGGCGCGGCGTCTTCGTCGAGTTCTCTGCCCGGCAAGCGCTGGAGATGGCGCTCGGACGCGCCGCACTCGAAAGCGTCATGGCCCATATCGCCGCCAACCGCCTGACCGAAGCCGGCGGACGCGAGCTCTCCCGATTGATCGCGGAGATGGAGCAGGCGACGGAGCACGGCGAGCTGGAGGATCTCGTCGCGCTCAACGGCGCCTATCATCAGGCGATCCACCGCATCTCGGGCTGCACCTATCTGGAGCGCCGCCTCGACGGGCAGCGGATGTACGACCATGCCCAGCGCATCGCGCTTCATGCGGAGCTGGCGGAGCGCCGCCGGGGTTTCGCGGAGCATCGCGGCATCTGCGAGGCGCTGCTGGCGCGCGATCCCGCGCTCGCCGAACGCAGGATGCGCCAACACATCGTCCGTTCGGGGAAAGCCCATGTGCGGCTCGTCTTCGGCGCGGATGCGGAGGGACTGGACTATGACGAATGACAAGGTGCGTCGCGCGCTGCGCGGCATTTCCGGCGTCCATGTCACCGCCTGGAAGGCGGATGGCGAGGCCGACTGGGCGCTGACGGGCAGGATCGTGCGCGGAATCGCCGAGGCCGGCATCCACAACATCGTCTCGGCCGGCAACACTGGCGAATTCTACCCGATGACGACGGCGGAGGTGGAACGCTCCCACGCCGTCGCGGCCGAAGCCGCCGCCGGCAAGGCGCTCGTCACGGCCGGCATCGGGCGGTCTTTGCGCGAAGCTGTCGCGACCGGCAGGCTCGCGGCCAGGGCCGGCTGCGACGCGGCGATGGTGCATCACCCGCTCGACCCCTTCGCCGCGCCGCAATCCCAGGCCGACTACATCCTCGCCATCGCCGAGGCGCTGACGATCCCGCTCGTCGCCTATATCCGCTCCGACGCCATCGGCGTGACCGACCTGATCCGCGTCGCGACCCATCCCAATGTCGCGGGCGTGAAATTCGCCTCCACCAACATGATGCTGCTGGCCGATTGCGTGCGCGAGACGCAAGGCACTTCCGCCAATTGGATCTGCGGTCTCGCCGAGGGCTGGGCCGCGCCCTTCCATGCGCTGGGCGCGCGCGGCTTCACCTCGGGGCTCGTCAATGTCGTCCCCGCGCGCTCGCTCGCCGTCTGGCGCGCGCTGGAAGCGGGCGACTACGACGCCGCGCGCCGCGAGGTCGACGCCATCGCCGGCTTCGAGAAGCTGCGCACCAAATACGGCAACGGCGCCAATGTCACCGTGGTGAAGGAAGCGCTGGGATTGCTCGGCATCGATGTCGGCCCGGTCCGCCTGCCCGGCCTGCCGGAACTCAACGCGGCCGAGCGGGCGGAACTGCGCGCCATCGTGTCGGGTTGGGGGGCTGCGAAAGCTGCGGCGGAGTAGCCGGCCTCACAGCTCCGCGTCGAAGGCGATCGTGTCGAAGGCCGCCCGCACCCGGCCCAGCGCCTGCGCCGTGACATAGGCCTGGGCCCATTCCGGCGACGAAGCGACGATGCCGCGGTCGGAGCCCTGCACGTTGATGTCCTGCGAGATGCCATAGCTCACCGTCGGCGTCGTCCGCATCGGCACGGGCAGCGGCAGCGTCTGGCGCGCAGCGGCGCCGGCCGCCTGATAGGCGTCGATCAGCACCGTCCCGCCCGGCCGCCAGTGATAGCGCCGGCAGAGCTGCTGTTCGGCGCCGATCGGACGCGGCGACCAATGGGTCGCGATGCGGCCGATCTCCAGCTTGACGCGCGCGAAGCTCACCGCCCCGGCCACTGGCGCCAAGCTCACCGCGAGCGGGCCGCTATCCCCCGGCGCCGGCGTCAGCGCGACGAAGCGCCGCCCGGCCCCGGCGCTGATCGTACCGGACTGGCTGCCGACCCTGACGCTGAGATCGCCGCCGCTCAGCCCCTCCACCGAAACCGCGAGCGTCATGCCCGCGAAGGACGAAATCCCCCACGCCGCCGGCTCGACCGGTTGCAGGATCGCGCCCGTATTCAAACTCACCGTGAAGCCGCTGAGCGACAGGTTCGCTCCGCTGGCACCCGCCTTCCAGCGGTCGAAGCCATAGGCGCCCGCCGCCAGCGCCCCGCCGGCAAAGCCGCGCTGATTGATCTGGATGTCGCCATTGATCAGCAGGTTTTGCCCTGCCGCCCAGGGCGAGCCCGGCAGCGCGACCCCTCCGCCGGCCCGGTCGATGGCGAGCGCATCGTGCCAGGCCGAGCCATCGGGGCTGACCTTGACCCGGAAATCGTCGTCGCCCGCGAGACCGAACTCCGCCCTCCCCGACCAGTTGGACTGAAACAGCACGCTCGCCGTCGCCCCGGCATTCGCCTTGTTGAGCTTGAGCCGATGGTCGCCGCCGGCATGGTTGAACAGGCTCGCCTCCGACGACACCACCAACCGGTTGCTGTCGTCGGCCGTGGCGTTGACGCCCCATTTCTCGGCGCCAAGGCCGCTGAGCGGGCTGGCCCTGCGCCATTCCGTGCCCGTCCAGAGAGTGTGCTCGGCCTCGTCGGCGATCCAGGCCTGCCAGCCGACCCGCGGCGTGAGGAAGATCCAGCCGCCATCCTCGAACAACGCCACCTGACCCGCGCGCCCGGCAAAGATGCCGGTGCCGCCGGCCGGCACGATATAGGCCGACAATTCGCTCGGGCTGCCTGGCGGCTCGGACTGGCTGCGGCTGTCGACGACCAGATGGATCAGGGCGTCGAGGCGCACCAGCGCGTCGTTGTGCGTGACATGTTTCTGCGCCTGGCCGGCGGCAAGCAGCGGCAGCGAGAGACGGGGCGTGACGGTCATGAGGCCTCGCGGGATCGGACGATGCGAGGCTGGATGATGCAGGCGCCCGAAGCGCCGGGGATAAGTTCCGGGGTTCGGCGGATGCCCGGCGCCGATCTTAACCGAAGCTCCGGGGCCGCAAGCCGGCATGGAACCAGGTGATCAGCGAATAGATGTCGTAGACCGGCAGCCCCGTCGCCTGCTGCACGGCCGCCGCATAAGGCGGCATGTTGGTGCATTCCAGCACGATCGCGCCGACATCGGGATGCCGCGCCACGAGATCGAGCGCAGCCTCGACCACATCCTGCCGGGCAAGCTCGACATCCATGTCGTCCTTCTCGGCCTTGATCAGCACGCGGAAGAATTCGCGGCCATTTTCGGTGCCGGCGACCGGCGTGTCGAGCGGCACGCGGGCAGCTTCGAGATGGGCCGGCGTCAGCGTCGCGGCCGAGACGGTGACGAGACCAACGCGCTTTCCGGGCGGCAGCGTCGCCTGCACCCACGGCACCTGCATCAGCGACGATGTCGCGACCGGAACGTTCACCGCGGCCGCGAGCTCGCGCTGGAACAGGGATAGAAAGCCGCAATTGGTGGTGATCGCTTCCGCGCCGAGCCTGACCAGCTCTCGCGCTGCCGCCACGAAATCCGGCAAAAGCCCGGCGGCTCCCTTCAGGACCACCTTTTCCGGGCTCGCTCCCGTGACGACATGGTAGAGCACTGGAAAGGGCCAGGTCGTGCCGTTGCCCATGTCGCCGGGAATCCGCGGGAAACGCGCTTCCAGCATCAGGATGCCCAGCGGCACCCCATAGATCGCCCTCCCGCCGCGAGCGATGCGGGAGGCGGGTCCGGAACGGGCTTCGTCTGTCATCGGCATTCCGTTGCGATCGTTGCGCCCGCGCCGGGCGATTGTTCCAAATGGCGGCGATAGCATGATGGTGACCGCGAAGTCCCGTTGCGCCATTGCTTTGCCGTGTTCGCAAGATCATAAAGCACGTCGCTCGCCAAAAAAATCGGTTGCGTAACCTGCATCTGGCCCGTTGTTTGCGTAGCCGCGATTCGCACCTCTGGATTCTGATTCCTTGACCGATCCCTTCGACCATCTGCGCCGCCTCGCGACCTTCCTCGGCTGGTGCGCGCTGGCCGTCATCCTCGTCTCGACGCTGTCGCCGATCGAGCTGCGTCCGCATCTCCCGGATGTGGGGGCGGATGTCGAACGCTTCATGGCCTATCTCGCGGCCGGCGGCGCGCTGGCCTTCGCCTATCCGCGCCAGCGCTGGTTCGTGCTGGGCGGCATCGTGCTTCTCGCGCTCGGGCTCGAATGGGCCCAGACCTGGGAGGCGACGCGCCATGGCCGGCCCCACGATGCCGTGGTCAAGATTCTGGGGACCCTGACCGGCGGCGGCCTTGCCGTCTCCCTCGATTATCTGGCACGGCGCCTGCGCAGCCTGGCCTGAAGAGGCTGTGCCGTAACGGAACACGCCGTCGCCTTTTCGGCGTGATCTCGCGTCGTTTTCGCCGGCAACCACACGCACTGATTGAAATTCGCACCGATCCGGTGCAATGCCGCGCGGCATGGCGCTTGCGGTTGCGTCGCCGACTGCTCCCGCCTATCTCGGTCCTCGCGCCGAAAGCGGGAGACAAAGCGGCAAGGACTGGGCGAATATGAGCGTCGACCATCTCAGGCAGGCACCGTTGGCGCTGCCCCGAGGCCCTGCGAGAAGCTGGCGGCACTGGCTCGGCCTGCTGACGGCGGCGTGCGACGGCGTCCTCGTCGTGGCCCTGGTCTACGCCATGGACTGGTCGACCGATCTTGCGATGCAGGGCTCTTTCCAGGTGGACGAGCGGACTCCGGAACTCGCCGGCACGCTGGCGGCGCTGTTCGTCTTCGTCAACCTGATGCGCGGACGCTACCAGATCGGCAATTACCTCTCGACGAAAGGCCAGGTCGCGGCGGCCTTCTCGGCCTGGAACATCGCGTTCGTCGCGTTCCTGGTGCTGCTTGTCCTCGCCAAGATCGCCGATCACTATTCGCGGGCCGTCCTCCTGACGAGCTATCTCGCTGGCATTCCCGCCATCGTGCTGACCCGTTCGGCCATCGTCCGCCTGATCTCGGCGGGAAGCCGCACCGGCCGGATCACCTCCGAGCGCGTCTTCCTGATCGGCCGGGAGAAGGAAGTCATGTCCTTCGTCGACCGCTGCAAGCCATGGAATGCCGGCAGCGCCATCGTCGACGTGGCCTTCCTCAACCCGCAGCAACCGCGCCGCGATCCGCGCGAAGCCCTTGCGGCCGATCTCGCGGCGGCCGCCGCCAGCTGCCGGGCGAAGCGGCCCGACGCGGTCTTCATCGCCGTGCCCTGGTCGGACCATGAGACGATCGAGGCCTGCGTCGACGCATTCATGAACATGCCGGTCGCGATCCATCTCGCGCCCGAGAAGATCATGAGCCGCTTCGAGCAGCCGCATTTCGTCAGCGCCGGCGCGCTTTCGAGCCTGCGCCTGACGCGTGCTCCGCTGTCGCCGGTCGAAATCGCCTGCAAGCGGGCTTTCGATCTTACCGCCGCGGCGCTGGCCGGGCTGTTGCTGCTGCCGCTGCTGTTGCTGATCGCGCTGGCGATCCGGCTCGATTCACCCGGCCCGGTGCTGTTCCGCCAGCGCCGCCATGGCTTCAATCAGGCGGCGTTCCGCATCTTCAAGTTCCGCACCATGACGACGACCGACGACGGCGCCGTGATCGTGCAGGCGCGGCGCGACGATCCCCGCATTACCCGCATCGGCCGGGTGCTGCGCCGCTATAATCTCGACGAATTGCCGCAATTGCTGAACGTCATGGCCGGCCATATGTCGCTGGTCGGCCCGCGCCCCCATGCCCTGGCGCATGACCGGGAGTTCGAGCGCAAGATCGCGCTCTACGCCCGCCGCCACAACGTCAAGCCCGGCATCACCGGCTGGGCGCAGGTCAACGGCTTGCGCGGCGAGACCGACACCGACGAGAAGATGGCGGCGCGCGTCGCCCATGACCTCTGGTATATCGACCACTGGTCGTTCACGCTCGACCTCGCCATCCTGTTCCGGACGGTGTTCAGCTCCAAGGCGTTCCGGAACGCGGTGTGACGGTCATCGCAGCATCGGCCGAGAAGCGGATTCCGCTTCTCGGGAAAATCAGATGTTGCGGAGAAAAGCCGGCTCAGCCGTCGCGGCGGAGCGCGTGATAGGCCTGCGACACCGGGCGCGGGGCGACGTCATGAACGAGCTGGCGGGCGATGATGCCGGAAAAGCGCATGGCTGCGGCGAAACCGCTCATGAGCTGGCCGATCCGGGAGGGCCGCCGGGCAGCGAGGCTTGCCGCCGTGGCACCGGTCTGCGGCTGCGCGGCCGCGTGGCGCGCGAAGGTGCCGGGCAGGTTGACGAGGCCCGTATGCAGCCCATGGGCCGCGAATTCCGCGATCAGCGCCCGGTGGCGCTTCGGAGCCACGTCGACGATGACCACGTCCGGCGCGCAGGCGGCAATATGGTCGAGGATCGCGCGGCCGGCCGGGCCGGAGAAATCGGCGTCGCAGATGCCCGCAAGGCGCAGGCCGGGAAAGGCCGAGCGGATGCGGGCGCGCAGCGCATGGATCGTCGCGCTGTCACCACCGAACAGGAACACCGCCTCGCCCGCGCTCTCGCAGCGGCGCAGCGCGTCTTCCAAACCCGTTTCGCGCCGGGCGGCATCGGCCCGCACGGCCTGTTCAATCTGCTGTTCGATCGAGTCCGACGTCACGCTGTCCCCATTTCGCTCGAGACGGGCATCCGGCAGCGATATGGCCTTGCATTGCTGCCTGGGCTTGCCCGCTGCCGTCAGAGACAGGAAGCGGCTACTTCCTTAAAAATTTAGATATCCGTTCAAATGTGTCGCAACCAAAGGTGACCGATTTTGGGTCAGCGTCCTCGGGCCTCAGGCGGCCGGAGGACGCCCCGGCATCAATGCAGCGTTCGCCAGACGGCTCGCCCCAGCCACCCGGCCCAGCCGAGCATGAGCCCGGCCGCGACCAGAACGCCGATAATCAGCAGCGAACGGCCGATCAGAAGGCTCGCCACCGTCTCCTGCTCGACGGGGCGGTTGTCGTTGGCAGGCGGCGGGATGTCCCGTACGGAGGGCATCCGGATCGGCACCGTCACGGGTGGCCGGACACGCATCGAACGCATAAAACGATCTCTTACCGTTAACGAACCGTAAACCTGCTCCTCGCATCTCTGATCCAATGCGAGACGCAGGCAAAGTGCAAGCCGAGAAATGACCTAAGGTGAATTTGTCCGCGACATTGCCTGATGGACCGCGGCTCCCACTGAATAAAACGGCCATCGGCCGCTCGGCAGCAGCGTTATTCCATCACCATCGCGTGATCGTCGGACGGGGCCGCCTGCTGGCGCGGCGTGCGCAGCAGCGCGAGGAACGGCAAGGCTGCCAGGCACAGGATCATCAGTAGCTTGAAGTCGTCGACATAGGCGATGATCGTCGCCTGCCGCGTCACCACCTCGTCCAGCGCCGCGCGGCCGGCCAGCGTCGTCGGGTCCCAGGCATGCCTGATCGCCGGCATGTCGAAGATGCGGTTGAACGGGGTCACATAGTTGGCGATCTCGGCGTGGTTCACCTGCACGTTGCGGGTCAAGAGGTAACTGACCAGCGAGATGCCGACGCTGGAGCCGATATTGCGCGAGAGATTGTAGAGCCCGGTGCCGTCCCCGCGATACTCCGCCGGCAGCGTCGCGAAGGTGATCGTCGTCAACGGCACGAAGAGCAGGCCGAGCCCGGCGCCCTGGATGAAGCCGGTCACGATGATCGTCTGCTGCGAGACATCCGGCGTCCAGCCGGTCATGTCGTACATCGCCCAGGCGCTGACCAGGAGCCCGGCGCCGAGCAGGATGCGGATGTCGACCTTTCCGATCAATCGCCCGACCAGGAACATGCAGGCCATGGTGCCAAGGCCCCGCGGCCCCATGACGATGCCGGCCGTCACCACCGGATAGCCCAGCAGCGTCTGCAGGAAAGGCGTGAGCAACGCGAGCGACGCCAGGTAGCAGATGCCGACGACGAAGATGAAGATCAGCCCGACATTGAAGTTCCGGTCGAGGAACATGCGCGGCTTGATGAAGGAGTTCTCCGCCGTGAAGGTGTGCACCGCCAGGACGTAGACCGCCGCGACGCAGACCGTCGCCTCCACGATGATCTCCAGCGAGTCGAACCAGTCGAGCTGCGCTCCGCGGTCGAGGAAGAGCTGCAGCGCCGCGATCGCGAGGCTGAGCGAGCCGAAGCCGATCCAGTCGAGCTTGGCAAGGGCGCTGGACTTGGTCTCGGTGACGAAGATCGAAACGCCCGCCAGCGCCAGGATGCCGAGCGGCAGATTGATGTAGAAGACCCAGCGCCAGGAAATGTTCTCGGTCAGCCAGCCGCCGAGCACGGGGCCGAGCACCGGCCCGACCATGACCGAGACGCCGAACAGCGCCATCGCCGAGCCGCGCTCCTCCGGCGTGTAAATATCGAGCAGGATGCTCTGCGAGAGCGGCACCAGCGCGGCGCCAAAAAAGCCCTGCAACAAACGAAATCCGACGATCTGCGTCAGCGACTGGGCCGCGCCGCACAGGATCGAGGCCACGACGAAGCCGACGATCGCGACGGAGAGCACGCGCTTGCGGCCGAAACGCGCGGCGAGGAAGCCCGAGGGCGGGGTCATGATCGCCGCGGCGACGATATAGGAGGTCAGGACCCAGTTGATCTGGTCGGCGCTCGCCGAGACGCTGCCTTGGATATAGGGCAGCGCGACATTGGCGATGGTGGTGTCCAGCGCCTGCATGATGACCGCGAGGATCACGCAGGCGGTGATGGCGCCGCGATTGGCAACCGGGGTCGTCGCGGCGGCTGAGCTGGCCATGGCAGGCCTCTTCTGTTTGCTGGTCTTGCTCTATTGGGCGCTCTACCCGGCCGCTCTACTTGGCGCTCTTGCCGAAGGCGCCCGAGATGAAGCTCGGCAGACCGCGCTCATGGCCGGTGTCGACGTCGAGCGTCACGCTCATGCCGGCACGCAGTTGGGGCTGGTCCGCGGGGGTGTCGATCTTCACGCGCATGGCGATGCGCTGCACCACCTTGACCCAGTTGCCGCTGGTGTTCTGCGCCGGCAGCAACGAGAAGCTCGCCGCCGAGGCCGGGCTGATGCTGTCGACCGTGCCCTTCCAGGCAGCGCCTGGATAGGTATCGACATAGACTTCCGCCGATTGCCCGGGCTTCACCCAGGTGAGCTCGGTCTCCTTCGGATTGGCCTGGATCCAGACATGGTCGGTCGAGACGAGGCTGAACGCGCTGGTCGCCGCCTCCAGATACTGGCCCTTCTGCAGCGAAGGCACATTGGTGACGACGCCGCTCATCGGCGCACGAACCGTCGTATGGTCGAACTGGCGCTGCGCCTCGGCCCGGGCCGCGACGGCGTCCTTGTAGCGCGGATGCTCCTCGACCGGCGCATCGGGCGTGCCGTTGAGGTTGGCGGCGATGCCGGCAAGCTGGCTTTCGAGCTGCGCCAGCTTGAGCCTTGCGCCATCGAGATCATGCTTGGCCTGGTCGTAGGTCGCCTGGGAGGCGACGGATTTGGTGGCGAGGTCCTGCTGGCGCTTGAAGGCGGTCTCGTAGAAGGCGATGTCGGTGCGAGCCTGCTCGATCTGGCTCTGCATGGTCTTGTAGCTGGCCTTCAGCGCTTCGAGATCGTTGCGGACCACGCCGATCTGCGCATCGGCCCGCTCCAGCGCGAAGCGGAACGGCTTGTCGTCGAGCCGGAACAGCACGTCGCCCGCCTTCACGGTCTGGTTGTCCCGGACGTCGATCTCGCTGACGATGCCGGCGACATCGGTCGAGATGCCGAGGATGTCCGCCTGCACATAGGCGTTGTCGGTCGACATCACCTGTCCGCCGACGACGTAGTAATAGCCACCAGCGACGAGCGCGATCGGCAGAAGCGCGAAGAGCAAGCGTCGCGTGCGGCTGCGTCGGGCCGGCGGCGCGGGGGCCGTCGCAGCCTGGGGAGGAGCGGTCGGCGTGGTAGTTTCCGGCGCCTTCGCCGCCGGCTGTGGCTGAGCGGGCGCCTTGGGCTCGATGCGCCTGATCTCGGTCACATTGCCTGGGGAGCCGGGCTCGGCCTCCTCGTCACGGACGGCTTGGGCGGCCGCCTCGGTCTTTCTGGCTGCGTCATCCATTTTGGACCTGCCTTTCGGCCACCCGCATCTGGCAGGCGGCCGTGAGATTGGTTCTCATCTGTCCCAGCGTCGCGAGAAGCTGTTCGCGCTCGGGCTGCGGAATGTCGCCGAACGCCTCTGCCCGCGTGATTTCACCGAGCGCGCGCAGCTCCGTCAGCTTCGGTCCGGCCTTCTGCGTCAGATAAAGCTGCCAGACGCGCCGGTCGGTCGCGTGCGGCCGGCGTTCCGCCAGCCCACAACCTTCGAGCTTGTCGACGATGCGCCCGACCGTGATGGGCTCGACATCCATGAGCTCGGCCAGCGCACCCTGCTGAATGCCGGCATTCTGATCGATATAGGCGAGCACCTGCCATTGCGAACGGGTCAGCCCGGAATCGCGCGCATGCTGCTCGAAACGCTTGCGCAAAAGGCGCGCGACATCATGGAGCAGAAAACCCACGGTCGGCGGCGGTTTTGTAGGCATGCTGGTCATAAGCATCTATATAATATTGGCGCTTAGTCTCGCCAAGCGACGTTCGAACGAGTCTGAGGGCGGAGGCTGTGGCGCGATGTCGCGGCTAACAATCGAAGCCGCGTACGGCTTCGCATCGCCTCATCGGCAACCAGAACCTTCCGCGCGAGCCGCCTGCACCTCGGCATCGGTCGGCAGGTCGGCGCCGCGTCGCGTGACCGTCACGGCGGCCGCCGCCGTAGCATAATCGAGCAATTCGGCAAGCGCGGGCAGATCGAGTGCCGCGATGGCGGCCGGGCTCAGCCGCCCTGCCCTTGCGAGCTGCGCCAGCAGCGCCGCATGGAAGCTGTCTCCGGCCGCGACGGTATCGACGACCCGCACCGGGCGCCCCCGCACCGAAACCTGCCCAGCGGCGTTGAAAGCGGTCGCTCCGCGCTGCCCTTCTGTGATGACGACCAGGCCGGCACCGCGCTCGAGCCAATAGGATGCAGCCTCGCCAATCGAGAGCTGCCCTTGCCAGGCGATGCGGATATCCTCTTCGCTCGCCTTGATGATGGTCGCCACGCGGTAGAAGCGCTCGGCCGCCTCGGCCCAGCGGGCCATGTCGCCGACGATCATCGGCCGCAGATTGGGATCGACGCTGATGACCCGCCGGCCCGCCTCGCGCTCGGCCAGGGCCGCGAGCGTCGAAGCGACCGGCTCGACCGCCATCGTATAGGAGCCGAAGATCAGCGCCGTGATCTCCGGCGGCAGCACGGCCGGCAGATCGGCCGGCATGAGCAGGCGATCGGCAGCGCCCTCGCCGTGGAAGGAATAGCCCGGCTGGCCGTCCTGCGCGGTGACGATGGCGGAGATCGTCGTCGGCCCGTCGCTCATCGCCAGAAAGCGCCCGTCGACTCCTTCCTTCGTCAGCCGCTCCGCGAGAAATGCGCCGAAGCGGTCACGCGAAAGACCGCCCAGGAAAGCCGCCGGCATGCCGAGCCGCGCGAGGCCGACGGCAAGGTTGAAGGGCGAACCGCCCGCGACGACCCGCGCCGGCATCTCGTTCCCGTCCGCCGGAGCGACGAAAAGATCGATCAGGGCTTCGCCGCAAACCAGGAACATAACGAATCGCTGCTTTCCCTGCAGGGGCGGCAAGGTTTCGGCCGCCGGGCAAACCGATCGAATGCCATGCCGCCAGCCGGCTGGCCATGGCATTCGAGCATTTTCGACGGGATGCCGAAACTACGGGAGATGGCGCGAGAACGGCAAGCGCCTTGCACCAATCCGAAGGGCGCGACGATGTCGAGCCGGGCAAGGCCGATGTCACATCGCCCCGTCCGGCCTTTTCGCTATTGATAGGCGCCGACACCCGCAGCGGAATCCGGAAGTCTCTTGCCGGCGCTGGCGGAGGCCGCCCGGGCATTGTTGTTGGCCGGTTGCAGCAGCAGCGCGTTGTTCATTCCCCAGATCGCGGCCTGGGTTCGATTCTGGACCCGGATCTTGCGCAGGATCGCTTTGACATGGGCCTTCACCGTGGCTTCGGCGATGCCGATCTTGCGCGCGATGGATTTGTTGGAATCCCCATCGACCAGGCAGCTGACGATCCCCATTTCCCGTGGTGACAGCAGCGATGCGACCGTCTCATCCGGGGGAGAGCTGGGAGACGCCCTGTCATCCTCGCCCGCGGCGGGACCGGCCTTAGGGCGGCGGGGCTTTTTTGCGGCGGGAACCGCGGAAGGAAATGTCGGCGGGAAGACCGTTTCGCCCAGCATCACCAGTTCGATGGATTTGACGAAGGCATCGCAGGAATTGGTGTTGACGAGGTAACCGCTGGCGCCGGCCTTGAAGACCGCCGCGAGCTCAGCCGGTCCATAGCGATCGGCGACGACCGCGATATGCGCATCCGGATATCGATCCCTCACAAGCTCGATTTCTCCGATGATGAGATCGAAAGCGTCGTTGGTGTAGACGACAAGAAAAAGGCTGTTCTGGACACGAGACTTACCGCTCAGCTGGTCGATTCCAGAGAGCGAGTCGATGATACGAAAGTTGTTTTCTTGAAGAACGCGATGAACCCCCTCTCGCATCAGAGAATATTTCCCTATGAGAACGATCCCGAAGGCTTTGCTCTCCCTCATTTGAAACCTCCCGCCGAAAGGGCAAACACAACTCAAACTGACGCCCCCGGTAAATCTGCTTACTATTCTTGTTTCTCGTTAAGATGATGAGACCGAAGTCTCATTTGGAACTTATCTCGAAACCTCCTCTCGTCACATATCGCCGACCACACTGCATTCATTTACGCAGAAATATCACGCAGAAACCCCAAGAAAGAAGCCTTTTAATACCAGTTAATACGATCGGAATCAGAGTAAAAAATGATACAACTCCGCGAGATACGGAGACATAATACGCCAGATACGAGCATGAAAGATCGTCAGACATAGCGATTAGCGCAGGCATGAGGCGCGGCATCTCATCAGCGCGCCATAAGGCAGACTAGGCAACGGATCGACAGGCGATCCATCCATCGGCATCTACGTAAGGGATTGTTATCCAAAAAAGTCTCGCCGGCAAGTCAATTAACGATCCGTTAGCCATTCCAGAACGGTTTCCGGCCTGCCATCCTTAACGTCAGCTGGCGACAGCCAGCGACGTCGGCTCGATCTCAGCGAACGGGGTGGACTTAAAGCGCGACCGAATACGAAGAAAGTATCGCTGAGTCCTGTCGATTTACGGCGCACGAACTCCCTTGAACATGTAATGCAGGCGAATTCGTTTGCTCAGAATCTGAACCGTTCCCTTTGGGTTCAGGATCAGATCCATCGCCTTTCTGGCAATTCCCATCGAAAGCTTCCGCCCGTCGAACCGGTGTCCGAGGTCCCGCAGCCGTCCGGCGTGGTAATTCCAGAATTTCCTGTCCCGGAACTTGAACGCGCTGGAGGAGAGATAGGCGTAATACTGGTCGAGCAGCTCGTCGACCCGTGTTTCGAGCTCTTGCTTGGTCAGATACCAGCCGCCATATTCTTGGCAGTCGCTGATTTCCGCCGAGACATAGGCATTGTTTTCGAGCGAAACAGCCGTCGCGGTCTGGCGATGAATCCGTTCATGGCCCAGGATCTGGTGCACGAAGCCGAAATCCTCATAGCGCAAATGCTTGAGGCACGCGCTGATATCCGCCTCATGCGTCGGATTCGGAAAGAATTCGTCGGAATTTCGGATCAGATCGGATCGATACATGACCGATGACGGGTTTCCCAATACCCTCAGCGTACCGAGCAAATGGGCCCGACAGACCTCTCGCCCTGGGACGACCGTCTGCGCGTAGGGCAGGCCGACATTCCGAACGTACCAGATGCCCGCGCCGCCGCTGAGCTGGTATGCGCCGACGATACCGACGGATGGATGGGCTTCGGCGAGAGCGACCATCTTCTCGAGGCATTCCGGATAGATCCAGTCGTCGCCCGAAACGACCTTGCAATATTTGCTCTGCTTCGAGATGAGGCCGAAAGCCCTGTTGTGATTGGCGATGATCGGCAGCAGCGTCTCGTTGCTGACGACGCGGATGCGGCTGTCCCGCCGGCAATACTCCTCGGCGATTTCGAGAGTGCCGTCAGTGCTGGCGTTGTTGACGATGATGTATTCCCAATTCCGATAGTTTTGGGACAGCACGCTTTCGATGCATTCCCTGAGGAATTCCGCGCCATTGTAGACGGGTGTCACGACGCTGACCAACGGACCGGTTTGCGCGTTCATCTCAGGGCCCCCTCTTGAGAATATCTCGTTCCCTCAGCGCAAGTTTTCTCATTCGCCAGGAACAAGGCGTTGAACTGCAGATTGAGCTGCGACTTGAACTGTGCGGCGCGCACACCGATGCGCGCCTTGATTCCGTCCCTGTCGGCAATCAGCCGATCGGCTCTTGCGACCAGATCCGCCGCGTCGCAGCGGGCAATGTCGACGCAGTAATCCGACAAGCCCAGGCTTTCCATCAGGGTGGTGACCTTGGGATGGGGTGCAAGCGCGATGGTCGGCACGGTCTGCAACGACGCGAACACGACACCGTGAAAGCGGCAGGTGACGTAAAAATCTACATGGGAGAGCGCCGCCAGCATGTCGGCGATGCTCTCGACCGTTTCCCGCGTAACACGATCCGGCGCCAGCGCGGGAAAGCTCTGCCGGATGGCGGCGTCGAGATCGGCGATCGCCTGGGAATCGAACCAGATATCGCTGCTGAAGAGCCTGATCCGATGCCCGCGCGCCAGCATCTGGCCGCAGAACGCAGCGAGGTTGTCGATCAGCCGTCGATAGCCCTGATCGTCATTGACCCAGTGCCGCTTTGAATCGCCATAGGCCATCGGCCCGACGCCGATCACGAGCTGAGTGCTCGGCATGACCGGCTCCTTCGCCGGCCGCTCCGGCAGCCGAAGGCCCCACACCGCGTCGGCAACGACCTTCATCTTGCCGCGAAAGCCGATCTTCCGCAGCAAGTCGCCCGACGCGCCGTCGCGCAGGGACACATAGTCGGCCATGGCAAGCGTGCGCCGGATGAACCAGCGACTCAGGGAGGAATCCAGCGGGCCCGCGCCATTGTTCACGAAGATGCATTTGACGTTGGCGCATTTGGCGAGAAGGACCCATTTGAACAGCGTGTAGGGAAACGCCCAGGGGCCGCCCCAGTCCAGAAGCTGTCCGCCCCCGGCGATGATGAGCATGTCGAGCTCCCAGACCAGAAGCAGCGAACGCAGCAGAAACATGATTTCGCGGAAGAACTGCGAGGGCCATACGACCAGCGCATGCCTCAGCGCATTGGCGATGTGGAACAGCGGCCCCGTTTTCTTGACGGTCGCCTTCAGCCGCCACGCGAACCCGCCCGGGCCGGCGGGATGCGATGCCGACGACCATTCCCGCTGGAACGGGAAAACCCGCTGACGCATCGCATAGCAGGGAATTCCGAGCCGGCGCGTGGTGTCTTCGGGGTCCATCGACAGGCCGACGACCGACACTCCGGGCGACCGGAGCGTGATGTTGTCGAGCACCGCTGTGATGGAGGCCTCGTCGCCCAGATTGCCCGTGCCGCAATGGGCCAGGAGCCCGACCCGGCTGGGCTTGGAGGAGCCGGTGGCCACCGAACTGACACAAAACTCCTGCAGCCCGGACCCGGACAGATCGACGGGCTCGCCGGCGCGAACATCGATGTCGATCTTGCCGCTCATGCAATACGCGCCCTCTGGCGGACGTCGAGCGCCGCGGAACGCGACAGGACGGCCTCCGCCGCCGCCTCGCCGCTCTTGAAGCTCTCGTCGGTCCACATGTAGCCCCAATCGCCATAGCGGCCGCAGTAGGCGATCCCGATCTCGTCGAGATAGCCGTGAACCGTCTTGAGGGCGGCGGCGCGATCGAGATCGAAGATGATATTGGCGTAGGGCAGATACATTGCCGTCTTGAACACGACCTGGTCGCCGTCGTGCAGCAGCCCGCAGCGGCGCAAATCGTCGATGACCGGCTGGATCCAGTCCTCGGGCTTGCCCGTGAAGGGCTTGTACTTGTCGGAGAAATAGACTTCCGCCTGGATGCTTCCCATACCCTTCGGGGCATTGTCCTCGGAGAGCATGTGCGGGAAGCCGAGGCGCGTGAAGCAGATGTCCTCGTCGTAGAAATACGACATATGCGCGCTGGAGATATCCGCGCGGTCCACCCCGAGATTGACCAGCACGCAGGACGAGCAGGCGAGCTTGCGCGAGGCTTCCAGCACATCGGCCGGCACGCCCTTGATCATGCGGATGAGATCCGGGAGCGGCACGGACGATATCAGCGCGTCGTAGCGGGTCCGGACGCCGTTCGAGAATTCGATCTCGTTGATCCTGGGATCGATCGATGTCAGCTCGTGATCGAGCTTGATGTTTCCCTTCGGCACGAAGTCCCGCAGATAGGACACGAAGCCGCCCTGCTTCGGGTAGCGGAAATGCGTGATGTAATGGATGTTCGGCGACGAGGCGGAAATCGCGCCCCGCAGCACTTCCTCCAGCGTCGGCCGGTAGATTCTCGGCCCCAACCAGTCGGTGCTCATGTTCTCGGCCGTCGTGAGATGGTATTTGCGCGTGTACTGCTTCGGGAAGAGCTCGGCGAAGGTCGAGCCGAAGCTGGCGACCAGCCAGTCATTGTAGTTGTTGATCGGCCCCTCCGGTTTTTGCCGCTCCTCGACGAAGTCGGCGATCACCTTCACGATCACCTCTTCCGGCAGGCCATGCAGATGAAGCTGGACCGGATGCTGCGGCCAGTAGCCCCGCCAGTAGTTGTTCAGGTTGATCTGGATGGTTTCGTAAAGCTGATCGACGCTGTCGGCGAACAACTCCTGGATGCGCTCGTCCTTGGTGAAGGAGATGTGCGGCCCGATATCGAAGGTTAAGCCCGGCTCGTGACGAAACGACATCGTATGGCCGCCATAATACGAATTCTTGTCGTACATGACGGGCGTGATGCCCTCCTCCCGGAGTCGGTGCGCCGCACCGAAGCCAGCCATTCCAGTTCCAAGTACGACGACGTTCGACATGGATGCGCGTTCCCTGAGCTGTGGCACCGTTGCGGAATCAGCCTTCGGCCATCGGGAGCAGAGGCGCCGGAGCAGCCGCCTTCGGCCGCGCTCCTGAAGCGTTCCGCTCCGCATGGTCCTGCAGCAGATATTCGTAGCGCTCGATCTGTCGCCGCGTGAGGGACTGGAGATCGTTCCCCGCCTGGAAGGCGTGATACCATTCGACGATCCAGGCCAGGCTCTGGTCGAGCTGCAGAACCGGGTGCCAGTCGAGGCCCGCCCTCGCCTTGGAGGTGTCGAGGCGCAGCAATTGCGCCTCGGCCGGATGCGCTGCGCCATCCAGCGTCCAGGATGCGCCTTCGCCCCACAGCGACACGAGCTTGTCGACGATCCACGACACCGGCCTGGCATCCGTCTCCGCCGGCCCGAAATTCCAGCCCGAGGCGAAGCGGGCTCCGTCCTCCGCGAGCCGCTCGCACAGCAGCAGATAGCCGTGCAGCGGCATCAGCACGAACTGCCAGGGCCTGATCGCGGCGGGGCTGCGGATGCGGCAGGGCCGGCGGCCCAGGAAGGCGCGGACCAGATCCGGAATGAGCTGGTTGGCGGTCCAGTCGCCGCCCCCGATGGCGTTGCCCGCACGCACGCTCGCCAGCGCGACGCCATGCTTGGACAGCGCGTCCGGCGGGAAATAGGAGTCGCGATAGGCGCCGGTCACCAGCTCCGCGCAGCCCTTGGAGTTGGAATACGGGTCATGCCCGCCCATCGGGTCGCTCTCGCGATAGCCCCAGACCCACTCCTGGTTCTCGTAGCATTTGTCGCTGGTGACATTGACCACGACGCAGGGGCGCCCGAGCTGGCGCACCGCCTCGAACAGATGGACGGTCCCCATCACATTGGTCGCATAGGTCTCGACCGGCTCGTCATAGCCGTAGCGGACCACGGACTGGGCGGCCATGTGGATGACCACGTCGGGATTGCATGCGGCGAGCGCGGACTTCAGGTGCGCGAAGTCCCGGACGTCGCCGCGGATCGAGCGGACGCACTCGCCGACCCTCGCCTGCTCGAAAAGGCTCGGCTCCGACGGCGGATCGAGCGCATAGCCCGTCACATCGGCGCCGAGCGCGTGCAGCCACAGCGACAGCCAGCTGCCCTTGAAGCCGGTATGGCCGGTGACGAAGACCTTGCGGTTCTGCCAGAAGGAACGGTTCAGCATGGCCGACCTAGCCCCATATCGATGAAATGACCCGGCTGTTCCGGAATGCACCGGGCCGCGCGTGAAAGCCTGTTTCCGCCGCGGCTGTGCATGTCAGGAGACCGCCTCGACGAGGACGCGCTGCGGCGAAGCTTCCGCTTCGCGCATCGGCCACCGCAGTTGCTGCTCGCGCCAGAGCACATCCGCCCGCCGCCCCGCCGGCAGCACGACGTCGTCAAACGAGACGACCTCGTCCTTCTTCTTGTCGCGCCGCAGGACACAGTTCTCGGACAGGCCGATCGGCAAGGCGTCGGCGGCGCGCGCATCGACCGCGTTCTCGATCAGGCCGTAGGCGCAGAACCCGCCGATGCCGTCGAGACGCTCGCCGGCCTTGAGATCGCGCTTCGCCATCGTGACGACCTCGCAGACCGGCCCCGCCAGCGGCGCCACGGTCGGATCGTGCTGGATGACCGCGCGTCCGATGGTCGAGGCGATCTGCAGATGCGGCAGGTGGAACGGCGTGTAGAAGACGTAGAACGGCCCGTCTCCGAGCTTGTAATAGGCGAGCTGCGCCTGCTTCAGCGGCGCCTCCTCATGGATGATGACGAAGGCTCCGGTGTGGGGCGCAGCGCCCAAGGCATAGTCCACCAGCCCCGTTTCGAGCATCGCCTGCGCCGGCAGGCGCTCCGCGATCTCCCGAACATCCTTGCAAGCCGGCCCGTACATGCCGCGACGGCCCGCATGGAAGCCCGTCGCATTGGCCAGTACCGTCGTTTCCATCGACAGCTTCGTGGCATCGGCGAAGGACGTGACCTTGCGCGGGTCCTGGTCGTTCTTCTCGGCGAATGCCCTCTGCGTGTCGGGATTGCGGTAGTAATCGACCATGCCCTTGATGTTGCCGGCGGCGACGGGCTTGAGCCCCAGCGTCCGCAGATAGCGCAGCAGCGTCATGGCGACGCCGGGCTCGTCGCCGTCGGTATTGGTTAGCACGACGCCGGCCTCGCGGGCCCGCTCGTTCAGGATGGGCCCGATCAGCGAGTCGAGCTCGGCATTGACCATCACCACATGCTTGCGATGTGCGATCGCATCGAGAACGACCGCGGCGCCCGCCTCGACCGTCCCGGTCACCTCCAGGATGATGTCGATGGCCCTGCAAGCGGTCAGAACGGCCGGGTCGTCCGTCAGAACGGGGACGTCGTCCCCGATGGCCCGGTCGGCCTCCCGCACCGTCGAGACGCGGGTCCAGCCGTGAATATTCGCCTCGCGAAAGGCCCGCTCGCCATTCTCGAGCGTCCGGTTGGCGATCGCGACGAGCCGCATTCCAGGCACCGGCGTGCCGAGCTGGAGAGCGATCGCGCGCCCTGTGGCACCCGCTCCGACCATTCCCACGCGGATCGGACGACCCGCCGCCTCGCGCTCCCGCAACACGGTATCGACAGCCATAGCCTGGTTCCCTTCCGATAACGCCTGCGAAGACGATCACGCCATCAGGCGCGCATCTGCCTCGACACGGTCGGGCACGATCCGCACCGGCGGCCAGTTGCGGTCCTGTTCGGAAATTTCGGTCACGGCCAAAGGCCACACGATGCCGAAGGCCGGGTCGTCGAAGCGAACGCCCCTGGCGGCGCCGGGCGTGTAGAAGGCCGAGGTCATGTAGTGCATCTCGGTATCCGGCTCGAGCGTCTGGTAGCCATGCGCGCAGCCCTCGGGCAAATAGAGCATGCGGCCATTGTCGCCGCTGAGCTTCACGCCGCACCAGGCCCCGTAGCTCGGTGAATCCCGCCGCATGTCGAGGACGACGTCGAACATCGCTCCACGCGTGCAGCGCACCAGCTTCGCCTCCCCGTCGGGCGCTTCCTGGAAATGCATGCCGCGGATCGTGCCGCGCTTCGTGCTGATCCCCATGTTCGCCTGAACGGGCTCGAACGCGATGCCCTGCTCGGCGAATTCCTGGAGGCACCAGGCCCGCATGAAGCGGCCCCGCGCATCGACATGTGGGGCGGGGTCGATGACCATGGCTCCCTCGACGCTGGTCTTGGAGAAGTGCATCCCCCACCTCTGAAATTCGTGACCCTATACCTGAACAATGCTCGTCGGAGCGCCCGAGTTCCGGCGCAAGATCGCGGCAAACCAGAATATTGCTTTGAATATCAGGTAGATGCCGCAACGGCATCAGGCCGACCTGCGGGCTCTATGCTTCACGGCATTGGGGGCGGGTGGATTTCGCGGGGCGCGCGTCAGGCGGAAGGCGCGGTTCTCAATGCGCGGAAGAGGTCGAGATACAAAGCCTTCTCGCCCGCGATCAGGAGCAGCGCCGCGACATAGGCCACGCCGAACGAGCCCACATCCAGCATGAGGCGCAGCACCGGCGACAGCGCCGGCGCCGTGAGAGCATGCACCGCATAGGCGAACCCGCCCGCGACCACGCTTGCGGCCAGAGGGTTCGCCAGCGCCCCGACGAACTCGCGGTATCGAATCCCGGTCCCGCGCAGCGCCCAGATCGTGATCGGGATGACCTTGAGCACCATGACGGTCGAATAGGCCAATGCGACGCCATGCGGCCCGTAAGGAAGCCCGATCAGCACGCCCGCGATCATCAGCGGGGCAGAGAACAACCCGATATACACCCCACGCCGGACCAGCCCGAGCGCGTTGAGCAGCCAGCCCAGCGGATTCGAGATCGCGAACACCAGGATCGTCGGAGCGAGGATCCTGAAGATCTCGACGGCGCCGATCCATTTCGGGCCCAGGACCACCAGGATCAGGTCGTCGGCGAAGAGCCCGCACACGACCGTCAACGGCAAGGTCAGCGTCACCACCAGCGAATAGCCTTTCAGGAAGTAGCGCCGGAAGCGATCGAGATCGCCCTTGGTCCGCGACAGCGCCGCGAAGGCGACCTCTCCGATCGTCACATTCAGATTCTCGGTCGGGAAATTGATCAGATAGAAGCTGCGGCTGTAGAGACCGGTCGCTTCCGTGCCCCAGACACGCCCGAGCAGAAGCTTGTCGATGTTGTTCGTGACGTAGGACAGGAAGCCGGTCGCTGTCGTTCCGACGCCGAAGCGCAGCATGGAGCGGATACCGGGAGCGATCCGTGGCCGGCCCGGAATCCAGCCGGTCGCCAGCCACAGGCCGATGGTGGTGGCCAGCGGCAGCGTGATCGTCATCGAGACGATCGACCAATAGCCATAGCCGGCCATGGCCATCCCGATCGACACCACAGTCGCGATCAGCAGCGAGCTGATCTCGATCTTCGCCGAGGTCCCGAATGCCATGCGACGCTGAAGCAGCACGCCCTGCTGGACGCCGGCGGCGGTGATGATGAAGGTGAAGGCGATCACGTCCATGATCTCGAGCAGGCGCGGCTCGTGGTAGAACGCGCTGACCAGCGGCGCGGCGGCGATGGCGATCAGCGTCAGCAAGGCGCCGAAGATCAGGTTCAGCCAGAACAGCGACGACGACTCGACCTCGCTCAGCTCCTCGCGCTGGATCGCGGCCTGGAACAGGCCGAAGCAACCGAACATGTTCAGCACGCCGGTGAACGCCGTCACCATGGTGACGAGGCCATAATCCTCGGGCGTCAGCAGCCGGCCCAGGATCATGAGCGAGGCGATGCGGACCGTGAAGCCGATCCCGCGCGAGCCCACATTGATGAGCCCGGCGCGAACAGTCCTGCCCTTCAGATCATGCATGACGTTTCTCGATTGCCGGTTCAGAGCATCAGCTTCCGGGCATAGAAAGCCTCGGCGTATCCGCTCGGCGCATTGCATTCCATTCCGCGCAACCGCATCAGCGCCATGAAGGTCGAGCGGTCGAACCAATGCTTGTTGCCTTGGGACTTGAACGTATCGAGGATCAGATCGACCTTCTTTTCGCAGATTTCATCTGAAAGAGCGTTGAAGACGATCGGCTGTCCAAGATCCCCGTCATATTTCGGAATCTCGTATTCCAGGATCAGATGGCTGCGAAACGTGTTCCAGGTCAGCTCGGCGATCAGCCGGTGGTCCTGATGCGAATCGTGACGGTTGTGGGTGAAGATGATGTCCGGCGAGACCTCTCGCTTCAGCTCCTCGAAGACGTTCTTGATGTCAGCTCCGACGAACGGCATGTAACCGTCCTGGAAATCCTTCAGGATGACCCGCTTCATGCGGGCGGGGTCGACGAATTGCCTTGCCCCGTTCTCCGCTTCCGCGGCGCGGGTTCCGTTGGCGCTGAAGACGACCCAATGGAACACCGCCTCGCGCTCCGCCGCGATCTGCAGCACCGTTCCACCGCAGCCGATCTCGATGTCGTCGGAATGACATCCCAGACACAGGATCTGCAGCGGCGACGCAGCGCCGCCATCCGGCTTCAGGCGCAGCATGGTCACGCCACCTGCGTCATCGTGGGAGCAACCGGCGTGATCGCAGGAGCCACCGGCGCCATCGCGGGATACGAGATGGTGGCGCAGTCCTTCCACACCTTCCAAGGCGGGTTGGTATCGTTGAGCTCCTCGAGGCGCTGCTTGTCCTTGAAGGTGTCCATGCACTGCCAGAATCCGGTGCATTTATGCGCCAGCAGGGCCTGGCGCTGGATCAGCCGCGCGAACGGCTCCCGCACCAGCTCGTCGCCGGGATTGATGTAGTCGAAGATCTCGTTGCGGAAGACGAAGAAGCCGCCATTGATCCAGATGTCGGAATGGCTCAACGCCGCCACCTCGGCGATCTTGCCCTCGGGCGTCGTCCTGACGATGTCGAAGCTCGCCGTCGGCTGCACCAGCAGCAGCGAGGCCACGGCATCGCTCCGCTGCAGCTCGCCGATCATCGTCGGAAGGTGCAGGTCGCTGAGACCGTCGCCGTAATTCGCAAGGAAGTACTCCTCGCCGCGCAGATAGGGCTGGACCGCTTTCAGGCGTTCGCCGATCGTCGCATGCAGACCGGTTTCCACGAAGGTGATCGTCCAGTCGTCGCTGTCCCGGTTGATGAAGTCGATCTTCTGGCCGCCGCGGGACCAGACGAAGTCGTTCGAGATCGACTCGTCGTACTTCAGGAAATAGTCCTTGATGGCGTAGCCCTTGTGGCCCAGGCAGAGGATGAAATCCTTATGCCCGAAATGGGCATAGTATTTCATCAGATGCCAGAGGATGGGGCGCGACCCGATCTGCACCATCGGCTTCGGGACATCGTCGACATAGCCCCGCAGCCGCATGCCCATGCCACCGCAAAAGAGTACGACCTTCATGATACTCTCCTTCAGTAAATGCTCGCGGCCCAGCCCCGGCATTTGTTTAAGTCAGGAAGCGATCACGACTTTCAGTTCTTCAGAACGCTTGTATCCATAACGTTTCATCGTCGCTTCATCGGCCATGTTGAGCATCGTCCCGATAAACTTGGGCTCGGCCTGACCGGCGGACCGGAAAGCCTGCCGGACCAGTTCGGATTTGGTCGCGCCCCATTTCACGACGAGCAGGAAGCCATCCAGCGATTGAGCGGCGGCGCGCACCTGCGGTCCGGATGCGAGCGAGGGCATGTCGACGATCACCATGTCGTAGGACGCTTCCGCGGCGTTCAGGATGTCGTCCAGCAGGCCGCGAGGCATCAGGCGGGACGCCTCGCCGTATCCTTCGGCGAGCGACAGGACATGCAGCCCGGCCTGCACCTTGACGACGTCGCCGATGACCGCGGGCTCCGGATTGGCTCCCGGCCGGGGCGGAGCGCATGAGAGGCTCGCAACCCAGCGCGAGATCGCGGGATTGTCCAGCACGGCGTCGATCAGCAGGACACGTTTTCCCGACGCGGCCGACGCCATGGCCAGCCCGATCGCGAGCGTCGTCGCGCCCTCGCCCGGCAGGACCGAGGTCACGCCGATCGTCCGGGGCTCGCCGGTCGAAGCGTCCTGCACCGTCGCGGCCGCGCGTCGCAGCACCGGCCCTTCCACCGCGAGCAGACGCCGCGCCGCGGCATCCTCGCTCCCGTTGTCGACATTCGCGAAGCGGGGCACGACGCCCAGGCATTCCAGGCCGAGGACATATTCCATCTGGTGCGCGTCGTGGATCGTATCATCGAGCGCATCGAGCAGGAGGGCGACGGCCGCCGTGGTACCCAGGCCGAACAATGCGGCGGCGACGAGGATCAATGCCGCCGGCGGCCCATCAGACTTGACCGGCGGCTCAGCCTCCGAAATCACCTGAGCGCTCGGTCCGAGGCTTTGATAGATCTCGCGCAGCGTCGGCGCCTTGGACGAGGCCGCGTCCGAGGCCCGTCCCCGCTCCTGCAGATAGATGCGGATCACGCTGTTGACGATGCGCGCGGCCTTCTCGGGGGTAGAGGCTTGGAAGCTCACCGTGACCAGATGGCTCGTGCCGACCTGGCGGATGCTGAGCTTGCTGTTCAGTGCCACCAAGGCCGCGCGGAACGCGGCGGCGTCGGTATCCGTGGCAACCGGATCGCGCTTCTGCGCCTCGGGCGGCGAGCGGAGGCTACGGAGGAATTCGGGATCCTTCGTCAGCTGCAGCGTCTCGACGACCTTCGCCAGCACGTTTCCGGAGCGCAGCAGCTCGATCTGGTTCTGGACCATCGGCAGGTCGGCCCGGCCCGGAAGGATCGCCTGGTCGGGGCCGGTCAGGACCTGCCTGATATAGATCAGCAATTGGCTGGATGCCGTGTAGGTCGTCGGACGTACCCCGACATAGAGCGCGGCGAGCGCCAGGCAGGCCAGCGCGCCGATGCCCAGCAGCCGCTTGCGGCTCCGGAGGCTTCCCAGGCCGAAGGACGGTCGTGGCCGCACGTTGATCCGGCTCTCGAGCCTCTCCGTGCTATGGACGACCTGCGGATGGCTTATCGTGTCCAGCATGTCTTTCAATCGAAAAGGGGCCCGTTTCCGGCGCCCGGTTCGGGATGGCAGACACGAGGATGAGGAGAGGCATCTGGCCGGCGCGGTCGCGTCGTCACGGGGCCGGATCGCCGGCCTTCCGTCCCCCTCCCCACCCGGCGCGCTGCGCCTGCAGTGACCTACACAGAGAAAACGCCGGGTACCCCGCCCCGTTCCTGCGTCTAAGCATTCGATCGGGACGCAAAATCGCCGGATGGATGGCCGCGAAATCCGATGGGGCCGCGAGCCCGCCATTCACAGGCGGGCGAAGCGGAATCCACTGCCGTGGCGAGATGCTTAGGCGACGTGGTCGGTTCGTCCGGTCGCGCCGGTCCCATGCCGGCCTTCCCGCCGCCAGGCGACCCCGTGGCCGGGACGGACGGGCGTCGCGACAGCCTCGTCCTTGTAGAGCCAGGCACAGATCGTTCCCATGACGAACCAGAAGTACCAGTTGAACGACAGGTAGAAGTGCATGTTGTCCGAATAGGACTCGAGCAGATAGGTCGCCAGGATGCACAGCATGACCAGGAGTCCGGGCGGATCGCGCCGCAGCCCCTTGACGAGGCGATAAGCCACGCAGCCGAGCAGCCAGATGAGCGCGAGCAGGCCGAGCAGCCCCATCTCGAAACTGGCCTGCAGATAGAAGTTATGGCCGTCGATGCCTTGCGGGCCGATCAGCGAAAAGAAGCTCGGCGTCGCCGGCTTGAACGACTCCAGCCCGTGGCCCAGCAGCGGTCGTTCCAGCACGACCGGAATGGCGGACTCCCACAACGCCTGCCGCCAGACATAGGAGTTCAGCCGGTTGTCATCATTCAGCTGCGAGAAGTTGTCGACTTCCGTCGCCGCGGTGACGTCCGCCAGCCTTTCCCTGAGGCTCGGATTCCCGACGAACAGCACCGGCACCAGCAACAGGGCCAGAAGAAAACGGCGATCGATCTTGACCGCGTACACCAGGCACATCAGCCCGCACGCTCCCCAGGCGCTGCGCGTCTTGGTCAGCAGCAGGAAGAAGATCAGGGCCGGGATGTAGAGCGTCACCAGCGTGCGAATGAGCGGCGGCACGCGCAGGATCCGGGAGGACCGGACATAGAGCGCAAGGCCCACCTGCAGCACGAGATAGAACGCGTAGATGTTCGGATGCGAGAACGTGCTCTGCAAACGAAACTCGCTGAAATTGGACAATCCGCGCGTGATATCCACGAAGGCATAGAGCGAGGGCGGTATCGACGAGGCGATCACCACGAGGACGAACCGCGTGACGTCCAGCGACGAACGCAACAGGAAGAACGGCATCGCGAAGAACGCCCAATAGGTCAGCAGGACGGAGGCGAGCCGCACCGCTGCCTTGAAATCCGGCGCGTAGAGCGTCGAGCCGAAGGCGATCAGCAGGAACGGGCCCCAGATCGCGAGGACGGGGAACGGCGCCCGCAGCGGCGTCTGCGCGAGAAGCACAACCGCGACCGCGATCGCGACCACGTTGAAGAGCGCTCCGACCCCCATCGAGGCGGCGCCGGAATCGCCTCCCAGCAGGTTGAAGATCGGGTCGGAAGAGGCCCGGACCAGCAGGACGCCGAACACGACGGCGCGCAGCAGCCGCCAGATCGCCTCGTTATTGGCCTCGCGGACCGACATTGTCGGCCAGGAGCGCTCGATATCGTGCTGGAGCACGCCGCCATGGATGGCATCGACGGGGCTGGATACCGGCTTCATGCCTCCATCTCCCTGGCTCCGGTCCAAATCGGGTTGCGTTGCTCGCCTGCCCGGCCTGCCTCGCGGATCGGCCGCAACCAGAGCTCGACCTCCTGGCGCCACAACGCCGGAACCGCGGCGGCGGCCCGGACCTGTCCGATCCGGTCCGTCGCGCGCGGCGCCATCAGCGCGGCGGCCGCGCGCGGCAGCTCCCGCCACCGCCCATGCCTGACGGCGAGCGAGGTGAAGATGGACGCTGCCCGCCACCGTGCCCCCGCGCGCAGGAGCTGCTTGGCGAGATAGCGTTCATGTCCCGCTTCGTCTGATGTGACGCCATGTCTTGCCGCCAGCGCCGCGTATCGCTCCGCGATGACCAGGCGGCCAGCGCGCATGGGACCGACATCCATCGACAGCGATTGCCGGCTCAGGCGATAGGCGACGAGGGGGCGATCGACTGCGGCCAGCGGCGAGTGCTGAGCCAGCCTGATCCACAGATCCCAGTCCTCGGAGCCGCGCAGCGCCGGATCGAACCCACCGACATCCCGGACGAGATCGTGTTCCGCGATCACCGTCGACCCTGTCGGGATTCCGTTGCTTTCCAGCAGGCCCGCCAGAACGTCCCCGCCCTTGACGTGACCATGCCCGATCACCGCGAGATCCTCGTCCACCGCGACGATGCCGGTGCAGGCCCATCGCGCCGAACTGGCCCGCATGGCGGCAAGCTGCGTCGCCAGCTTGTCCGGCGCCCAGAGATCGTCATCGTCGCAGAAAGCGACCCAGCGCCCGGCCGCCTGGGCGATGCCGGCGTTGCGCGCGCCCGAGATGAAACGCGGCTGCGCGTGGTGCACGACCCTCACTCTGGCATCGCCGGCGGCGAGCCGATCCAGCCAGGCGCCCGTTTCGTCGGTCGAGCCATCGTCGACCGCGATGAGCTCGATCGAGACGCCCTGCTGGCGCAGAATGGAATGGACCGCTTGAGGCAGGATGCGCCGGCGGTTATGCGTCGGAACGATGACGGTGACGTCGATCATTCAGGCACTCCTTATCCAGCCGATGGCAGAGCAGGTCGGGATCATCGCTTCACCCAGCCCGAATGCCCGGACCGAAGCGTCACCACTTCGCCCAGCCTCATCGCATGGCTGCCGGCGAACGCCGGGTCATAGGCGTCTGGGAGATCCTCCACCCGTTCGGCGCTGTCGAAGGGGATCGTCCTCTCGAACGCGCCTGCCTTGAACAACGCCGCCAGCTTCCGGCATTCCCGAACGATGTCGTGCTGCTCCAGCACCTGCTCGCGCCCGGCCTCCCCCATCGCCTGGACGAGCGAGTCCGGGGCGTCCAGGCACTCGCCGATGGCACGGGCGAGGCGATCGACGCTTCCCGCCGGAACGAGCCAGCCGCAGACCTGATCCGTGACCAGCTCCGGGATGCCCGCAACATAGGTCGTCACGACCGGGCGGCCGAGCGCCAGCGCCTCCATCAGGACGACCGGCAGCCCCTCGGCGAAGCTCGGCAGGACCAGGGCCCGCGCCTCGCGTATCGCGGCGCGCACCTGCGCATTGCTCATCCAGCCCGCCATCTCGACATGCTGTTCGAGCCCCAATTCCCGGATGCTCCGCTCGAGCTGCGGCCGCAGCGGGCCGTCTCCAACCACGGTCAGCCTGAACGGCATGCCCTCACGCGCAAGGACGGCGAGCGCCTGGAGCAGGATCAGGTGCCCCTTCTGCTCGCTGAGCCGACCGACGGTCACGAGCTGGTTCTTCGGGACGGTCCGGGGAGGCCGCGTGGCCAGGAAATCGGCATCCAGCCCGCAACGTACCAGCTTGATCTTCGCCCACTCCTCCGTGGGGATCCAGCGGCAGAGCTGGCTTCCGGTGAACTCGCTGATGACGCAGACGAAAGCGGCATGCTTCACCTTGGCCGGGAAGCCAAGATATTCGGGCCTGTCGAATTCATCCGGGCCGTGCACGGTGAAGCTGTAGGGCACGCCGGTCAGGATATGGCAGAGCATGGCGACTTCAGCGCCATTCGTCCCGAAATGCGCGTGGATATGCCGGATGTCCTGCTCGCTGACCCAGCGCGCGAGGACAAGCGCTTCCGCGAGATAGGCGAGATGGAGCGGCGCCGGGCGGCTCGAGCGCCGCATCATCCCGAAGGCGGCGACGGTCGCGCGCATCAGGGCTGCGGGCCTTCGCACGAGCGCGCTGGCGAGAGCCGTCACGAACTTGGCCATGCCGCCGTCCAGCATGTAGCGGGTGCGGGCTTTCTCGCCGATATCGGCCGGGTCCACCAGCTTGCGGTCCCCGCCCCGGAGCGAGACGCGGAGAACCGAGATTCCGTTCCGCTCGAGCTCGACGATCTCCCGCCGCATGAAGGTGTGGGAAACGGCGGGATATTCGGACACGAAGTAGCAGACACGCATCGCCTCTTCCCCTCTCGCTCAATAGGCGTCGATATGCGCGCGCTTCGATATGACCGTCATGATCATGATCTTCAGGTCGAAGAAGAACGACCAGTTGTCGACGTAGTAGAGATCGTGCTCGATCCGCTTCTGCATTTTCTCGAAGGTATCGGTTTCGCCGCGCAGGCCGTTGACCTGGGCCCAGCCGGTAATCCCCGGCTTGACGTTGTGGCGCCTGAACATCCGGCGGATCTGGTCGGCGAACATGTGATTATGGGCAACCGCATGCGGCCGTGGCCCGACCAGGGACATCTCGCCCCTCAGCACATTCATCAACTGAGGTAGCTCGTCGATATTGGTCCGCCGCAGCACCCGCCCGACGCGCGTGACGCGCGGATCGTTCCGGACCGCCTGCCGAAATTCGTCATGCGCGTCGTCGAACGTCGTCATGCTGCGGAATTTCAGGACCTGGATCGGCTCGTTGTTGAAGCCGTGGCGCGTCTGCCGGAAGAGCACGGGACCGCGCGTTTCAAGCTTGATCAAGGCAGCGACGACGGCGAAGAGCGGCCACAACATCACCAGCAGCGCCGAGGCGACGACGATATCGAAGCTGCGCTTCAGGAACCGGTCGCGCAGCGAGCAGGGCCCGCAGAACAATTCGAGCACCCGCAGATGGCCATAGGTTCCGACGCGACTGCGCCGCATCAGCTCGGCCAGCTCGACCGGCAGCAGCTGGATCCGGACCGGAAGTTCCGACAGCTCCTCGACCGCGTTCGAGACGACCTCCATGTTGTCTGAGCCGAACAGGATCAGCACGGCGTCGATGGGCAAGGCCCGGCATTCACCCCGGATCGCCGAAAGTTGTACCTCCAACGAGGCCCCCCCATCGGCCAGATCGGTCACTGACGGGAAATCGTACCAGCGCACGATATGTTCGTGCCGCGCCGCCAGCCGTGCGCGAACATGTCTGACGCCCCGCGCGCCGGGCATGACCAGCACGACCATGCTTTCCCGGCGCCAATGTCCGCGCCAGCGAACCTGATCGATGACTTGCCGGAGACAGGATCTGATGGCGACCTGTCCCAGCAGCGTGGCCAGGAATTGCACCAGGAACGTGCCGCGGGAATAGCCGCCGAGACTGTTGGTCACGTAACCGATCGTCAGCAGGATGACGCATGAAAGGGCGATGGCGACACCGCCCCGGGTCCGGCTGCGCTCGTTCCATTCCGGGCCGAGCAGATCGTATTGATTGTCGGCGATGCACAAGGCGACATAGAGCGCCCCCACCGACACGGAGGCCAGGGCATAGTCGATCCGGAAGAAAATCACCCCGTACGCAGCCGCCGAATACGCGACAAACGCGCCATAGGCGCAGGTGACGATCACGATCATCTCGAGGGCGGCCACGACGACGGTCCAGAACAACTGTGTTCTATGCGTCAGCGCGGTCGCGGAGAGATGCTGGACCCGATGATAAACAGCGTTGGTTGACATTGCTTCGCCAAATGCTCCGGCCGCCCATCAAACGCTCGACATCCGCAGAGCCTTAATGCGGCCGACAGGGCGCAAGTTCTTCGCGCCGGCAAAATTAGATTTCCTTACGGCAGGTACTCCGGCTCCGGAGAGCAAAAGCGCAACCTGTTGCGCTTTTGACATTCGCACCGAGCGTGTCGGCGTAGATTACATTGTCTCGTTAACGCGCAGATCGCTCAGTTAAGACATCAAGAGAACGATGAAACCGCGTTTTGCGCGAACAAATCCACCGCATCGACCATTATCTTACCAAACGGCATGCAGCACGGCCTGCGGCAACCTCCGCCGCGCGGCCTAAGTCAATTTGCCGTGTTCGCTTAGCGGCTCTTGCCTGAGGGATTTGTGATGCCATCAGACGCTGCACGGCTTTCCGTATCCGAGGCCACCGGGCTCCTCCCATCTGAAGCGATGCCACCGGCTCAGGTCCAGATCCTGAACGGCCGCTTCGACAAGCTCTCGGCCGACCAGACCGTCGAGGAGCTCATGCGGGCCATCCGGGCCGGAGAGCGCGGCATCCTCTCGACGGTGAACGTCGCGATCCTGATGATGATGCGGTCCAACCCGCGCCTGCAACGCTTCGTCGATTCGTCGCGATGGATCGTGGCCGATGGACAGCCGCTCGTCTGGGCCTCGCATCTCCGGCAGCAGCCCTTGCCCGAGCGTGTCGCCGGCATCGATCTGATCGACCAGCTCTGCGCCCGCGCCGTCCAGGAGGGGGTCGGCGTCTATTTTCTCGGCGCCGAGAGCAGCACGGTGCGCGAGGCCGTCAACGTGCTCCAGGACCGGCATCGCGGGCTCGATGTCCGCGGCTATGCCGATGGCTATTTCGGCCCCGAGCAGGCTGAAGCCCGCGCGCGGGCCGTGGCGGAAAGCGGCGCCGAACTCCTCTTCGTCGCGATGGGCGTGCCGCGGCAGGAATATTTCATCGAGGAGCAGTGGGACAATCTCGGCGCGCGGGTCGTCATCGGCGTCGGCGGCAGCTTCGATGTCATCGCGGGACGGCGCAAGCGGGCCCCCGCCTTCATCCAGCGCGCCGGGCTCGAATGGGCTTACCGTCTCATCCAGGAACCGCGCCGGCTGTTCAGGCGCTACCTGATCACGAACTCCCAGTTCCTCGGCCTGATTTCCTGGAGCGCCATCGCCCAGGTCTCCCATCCCCGGCGCGTCGTCCCGCGACCCTGAACGAGGATTGAGATGGCAACCCGCAAGCGAATTCTCGTCGTGATGGGCACGCGGCCCGAGGCCATCAAGCTCGCGCCGCTCATCCTGAAGGCGAATGCCGACCCCGAACGTTTCGAGGTGCTGGCGGTGCGCACCAGCCAGCACCGGGAAATGCTCGACCAGGTCGTGACCTATTTCGACCTGCCGATCCTCGCCGACCTCAACATCATGCGCAAAGACCAGAACCTCGCCCATGTCACGATGGCGGCGCTGGGAGGCCTGCAGCGGGTGATCGCCAAGGCCCGGCCCGATGTCGTCGTCGTGCAGGGCGACACCACGACGAGCTTCGTCGGGGCGCTGGCGGCATTCTACGAAAACATCCCCGTCGCCCATGTCGAAGCCGGGCTGAGGACCTATGACAAGCGCGCGCCCTTTCCGGAGGAGGTCTATCGCCGCCTGACGAGCGTCATCGCGGACTATCATTTCGCGCCGACCGAAACGTCGCGATACAACCTGCTCAAGGAGAATGTGCCGGCGGAGACGATCTGGGTCACCGGGAACACCGCGATCGACGCGCTGTTCCTCACGCTGGCGAAGGCAGCCCCCAAGCCGGTGCGCCGCGCGGCAGCGCAGACACTCCTTCTCACCACCCATCGCCGGGAGAACCATGGCGAGCCGATGCAGCGCATCTGCGAAGCGATCCTGATCCTGTTGCAGGGTTTCCCGAACCTGCGGGTGGTCTGCCCCGTCCATCTCAGCCCGCGCGTCCGCCAGGTCGTCGGCCCGATGCTGGGCTCGCATCCGCGCGTGTCGCTGATCGAGCCGCTCGGCTACGAGCAATTCGTGCTGGCGATGAATGGAGCCCACATCATCCTTTCGGATTCCGGCGGCGTCCAGGAAGAGGCGCCTGCGCTCGGCAAGCCGGTTCTCGTCCTGCGCGATACGACCGAACGGCCGGAAGCCGTCGAAGCCGGCACCGCCCGCCTCGTCGGAACGGAAGTCGACTCGATCGTCTCGGCCTGCAAGGAGCTGCTCACGGACCCCGAAGCCTATCGCGCCATGGCCCAGGCCAGGAATCCGTTCGGCGACGGCCATGCTTCCGAACAGATCCTCGACGTCCTGGCCCGGTCGCTCGGCAGCACGGATCGCCGCGAGCGGACCGACCCCGCCAAGGCGCTCGAAACCTTCCCGCATGCAGCCCGTTCGTCGGTCGCAGCCGTCCTCAACGCCGGCCCATCCGCAACGCCGCAAGGCTTCGCCACCGCCGCCAAACCGCGCCGCGCGCGCCGTGAGACGGCGCTCGCGGCCGACACGGTTGCGCTGATGCCATCGGGACTTCAGGGACCGGGATCGTCGTGATCGCCATGGTCGACGCAGTCACCCACGCTCTGCTCGCTCTTGGTCTCCTGACGGCGATCCCGGTCGCCTTCCTCGTCGTCCAGATCGGCGCGGCGCTCCTGCCCGCGAGGCGATCCGTGTCGGTCATCTCCATGCCCTGTCCGCGTTTCGTGGCGGTCATGCCCGCCCATGACGAAGAAGCCGTCATCGCGCGCAGCATTGCCTCGATCATGGCTCAATTGCCCGCCGCGGGGCACTTGCTCGTGGTGGCCGACAACTGCTCCGACGACACCGCGCGCATCGCTTCGAGCGCGGGGGCGGAGGTCGTCATCCGTCAGGACACGACACGGCTCGGGAAGGGCTACGCGCTGGATCACGGCATCCGCGCCCTCGCGGCCGATCCGCCGCAAGTCGTCATCGTCGTCGACGCCGATTGCGAGGTCGCGCCCGGGACGCTCGAGTTTCTAGCGAAGCGTTGCGTCGCGACGGGGCGCCCGGTCCAGGCGCGCTATACGATGCTGGCGCCTCCCTTGCCGAGCTCGGCCGACAAGGTTTCCCGGCTGGCCTGGACGATCAAGACCTTCGTGCGGCCGCTGGGCTCCGCGCGTCTCGGCTGGCCTTGCCAGTTGATGGGCTCCGGCATGGCGCTGCCCTTCGCCCTCGTCACCCGGCTCGATCTCGCAACCGGCCATCTCGCGGAAGATCAGAAATTCGGTGCCGAGCTTGCGCTCGCCGGGTCATCGCCGCTCTTCTGCCCGGACGCGCAGGTCGTCAGCCAGCTTCCCCAGGGGGAAACGGGCAAGCGCCAGCAGCGCACGCGGTGGGAGCATGGACATCTGGCGGTCATCGGGCAGTTCTTCCTGCCATTGATCCGGCGTGTGGTCTCGAAACCGAGCCTGCACCTCCTCGCATTCACGCTCGACCTGTGCATTCCGCCCCTGACGCTTCTGGCCCTGTCCCTGATGCTGATAGGCGGCCTGAACCTCTCCTGGTTCGCCGCGACGGGTGCGGCGAGCCCGCTCGTCGCCTCCTCGGTCGTGCTGGCCGGCTTCGCCGGAGCGATCGTCGTCGCGTGGCGGCGTTTCGGCCAGGAGATCATTTCCGGGCGCGAGCTGGCGGCGGGCCCGGCCTATTGCCTGCTCAAGATCCCCTCCTTCATCCGCTTCTTCATTCATCGCCAGGTCGATTGGATCCGGACGGAGCGGTGATGACGGATGCGGATCGATCGCTCTGGAACTCGGCCGGATGAGATCACGCCGCGCACCGCCTGTCCTTCATGCCCCGCCGGTCCGGGCGCTGGCCCGGCTCGCCATTTCCCTCGCGATCGCGATGGGGTGCTGCTCACCCGCCCTGGCGAATAATGCGTGCGGCGCCGGCAGCGGCAGGCAGCCCTGCACATTCACGCTCGGCCAGCGGCCCTTCGCGGCGAGCTCCTCCTGGAACAGGCCGATCGCGCCGGATGCGACCTTCGAAAAGCTCGCCTGGCCACCCGGCGCCCTCTTCGGCGTGGCCTGGGACAGCTACTCGCCCGCAATTCACGTCAGCTCGGCCTCGGACCCCGTCGTATCCGTCGAACACCCGGCAAGCTGGGGGCGTCCCGCCGGTGTCGCCAGCATTCGCATCCCGGTCGGGGTCGATGGCGCCCAGGGGACCGACGGCGAACTGCTGGTCATCGATGGCGGCACCGTCCATAATCTCTGGCAGTTCAAGCGGTTGAGCGCCGACAGGGCCACCGCGCGGTCCTACGCTGCGGCGGACATCGTCACCGGCGACGGTTGGGGTCGCACATCGCCCTTTCTCGGCGCGGGCATCGTGGCGGCCGGCTCGAGCCAGCTTGCCGGCCTGCTGGTTCAGGCCGAGACCGATCGGGGTGAAATAACGCACGCCTTGCAGATCGCGATCGATGCGGCCCTGGCGCGGCCGGGCCGCATCGGTGAGGCGATCAACGGTGACGGCAGAAATCCGGAGGGCCTCGTCCAGGAAGGCGAACGTCTGGCCATCCCGGCCACCATGCCGATGCCGCCGGGGCTATCGCCGCTCGGGCAGAAGGTCTTTCGCGCCTACCGGACCTACGGCGCCTTCGTGATCGACGTGGCCGGGGGCATCACGAACCTGCGCGCCCAGGCCAATGCCTATGACGAGGCAACGATCACGGCGCTCCAGCAGGACCTGACACGGATATCGCCGCTGCTTCAGCGTGTGAGGCGGCCGGCCGACTGAACAGCCGACAACACGGCCGTGAGGGTCTCCCGATCACCGCGCCTGTCTCGCCGGCAACGCAAGATCGCCCCCGCGATACCGGGATCAGCCACAATGCCCCTGTGAGGCTCATCCGTTCATCTCGACGAAGCTCGGCGCCTTCGCCTGCGTCGGATCGAAAAGCGCCGAAATCGGCTCAATCGTGGCAACTTTGCGGCAACCGAGCCTATTGACTCGAACCAGGTCGCGCCTGCACAGCGCATCGGGCATGGCGTTTGCCATGCGTCAGGTCTAGGCGGCGGTATATGGCACGCATACGCGACGCGTTAACCATATTATACATGATGTCAACATCCGCATCCACAGAGACCGGTGGGATATCCACAAAAATCGACGTCGCGACATTTTCTCTTTGGCATCATATTCCAAACACGATATCTGGCCACGTTCGTTAGTGGATGGGAATATGATTCGCCGCCTGTGATATGGCGATGACCCGTCATCCACCCGCCGATCTCGCAGCATGCCTGGCTAATCGCTGCGTTGTCTCCTCGGAACGGCGTTAAATACCTGCCTGGCCTATCCATACCCGCACGCCGTTCCTCCTGGATAAGCTAAGGAATATAGGCATATGACCTCACTCGAAACTCGCCCATTTTCTGCGTCTTCGAGTTGGAATACTCCAGTATCAAGCAATGCAACCTTCACTAAACTTGGATGGCCCGCCTCGACTGGATACAACTACAGTGTAGCATGGGATAGTTACTCTCCTTCGGTTTACGTTGCTTCCGCCTCTGACCCGCTGGTTCAAGTCACCTACCCCCCGGGATGGGGTTATCCTGGCGGCACCGTCAGTGTTCACATGCCGGCAGCGGCGAACGGCGCCGCGGGTACTGACGGCGAACTGATCGTCATCGATGGCGACATCGCGTACAACTTCTGGCAATTCAACCGGACCAGCAACACGACAGCATCGGCTGCGTCGTTCGGGTCCGAAAACATCGTCACCGGCGATGGCTGGGGCACCAAGTCGCCCTTCCTCAGCGCGGGCATCACGGCTGCCGGCGCAAGCCAGCTCGGCGGTCTGCTCGTCAAGGCGGAAACGGATGACGGCGTGATCGATCACGCGCTGCAGCTCGCCGTCGATTTCTCGCTCGCCAAGCCCGGCGCCGTCGGCCAGGCCATCTCCAGCGACGGCAGCAACGCGTCGGGTATCGTCCAGGAAGGGCAGCTCCTCGCGTTTCCGCCGGGCACCCCGATGCCTGCCGGCCTCTCTCCGCTGGGCCAGCAGGTCTTCAAGGCCATGCAGACCTATGGCGCCTATGTCATCGATGTGGCGGGCGGCACGACCAATATTCGCGCGCAGGCCAACGCCTACGACGACGCGACGATGACCGCGTTGTGGCACGACATGGGAAACATCACCCCCCTGCTGCAGGGTGTGTCCAATAACTCGGGCTCCGGAAGCACGGGCGGTACGGGAGGCACGGTCACCGATCCGCCGCCGGTCATCACCAACCCGCCACCGGTCACGACCCAGCCGACCACCGACACCACCAAGCCGACCGTGCAGTGGGTTGCGGCCAACGGCCCCGGCGTCGTCAACGGCACCGGCACCGTCAAGGCCGGCGACACCGTGCGCCTGACGCTGAAGTTCAGCGAGGCGGTCGATGTCAGCGGCACCGCGCTCCTGTCGCTGAACGACAAGGGCACCGCGAAATATGTGAGCGGTACCGGCACCGACACCTTGCAGTTCGACTACAAGGTCGCCGCCGGCGAGAACACCGCCGATCTCGCGATCAGCGGCTACGACCTCTCCGGCGTGAAGGACAAGGCCGGCAACGCTGTCGACCTCAATGGCGCTCCGACGCTGCCGGCGGGAACACTGGTCGTCGATACTTCGACCTCGACCGGCACCACGACGCCGAAGGATACCACGGCGCCGACGGTGCAATGGATCGCCGCGACCGGTGCCGGCATCACCAACGGCACGGGCACCGTCAAGGCCGGCGACACCGTCCGGCTGTCGGTCAACTTCAACGAGGGAGTGACCGTCAACGGTACGCCGACCCTGTCGTTGAACACCGGCGGCACCGCCAAATATGTCGGCGGCGCGGGCACCAGCACCCTGCAGTTCGACTATGTGGTGAAGGCCGGCGAGAAAGCCTCCGACCTCGCGGTCGCCGGCTACAATCTGAAGGGTGTGACGGACCTGGCGGGCAATGCCGCCAATGCTGCCGGCGCGCCGCTTCAGCCGGCCGGAGTGCTGGCCGTCGGCGGCTCCGCGGCGAAAGTCCAGTGGATCGCCGCGACCGGAACCGAGCTCAGCAACGGCACCGGCACCGTCAAGGCCGGCAACACCGTTCGGCTCTCGGTCAACTTCAATGACGTGATGACCGTCAGCGGGACTCCGACCCTGTCGCTGAACAGCGGCGGCACCGCCAAATATGTCGGCGGCGCGGGGACCAGCACCTTGCAGTTCGACTACAAGGTGCAGGCCGGCGAAAAGGCCTCCGACCTCGAAGTCGCCCGCTATAATCTGGGCGGCGTCAAGGATCGGGCTGGCAATGCCGTCGATATTGCCGGTGCGCCACATCAGCCGGCCGGGGTTCTGGCCGTCGGCGCCACGACGGCGAGCGACCCCACGGCGCCCAAGGTGCAATGGATCGCCGCGAGCGGTTCCGGCATCAGCGACGGCAGCGGCACCGTCAAGGCGGGCGACACCGTCTGGCTGTCCGTCAACTTCAAGGACGCGATGACCGTCAACGGCGCGCCGTCCCTGTCGTTGAGCAGCGGCGGCACCGCCAAATACGTCAGCGGTTCCGGCACCAACACCCTGCAGTTCAAATATGTGGTGGGAGCCGGCGAAAGCGCGCCCGATCTCGAAGTCTCGGGATACGATCTGAAGGGCGTGACGGACCGCGCGGGCAAGAGCGTCAACATTGCCGGCGCGCCGCATCAGCCGGCTGGCGTGCTGACCATCGCCGCCGATGCGTCGGCGGGTACGGCGTCGGTCAATCCGTTGGCCAAGACTGTCGCCTCCGCGGCGTCCGACCTCGCGGCCCCCGCGACGGTGACGTCCGGCACCTCCGCGCAGACGGCGTCGCAGCAGTGGTTCGGCGGCCATGGCGGCAGCGTGACGGATGCCGCCTTCGGCAGCGGCAGGACGCTCGGCTACTCCGGTTCCCAGGATGGAGGCGCGAGCGCCGATCCGTCCCAGGGGTCGGCGATGTCGAAGCTCGCTTTGCTCAATCAGTACGCGGCGTCGAGTTTCGCCACGCCCGCGCCGACGTCCTTCGGGGCGATGACGCAGGCCTGGTTGAACTCCTCCACCCAGACGCTCGCGAAGCCGCGCGGGTGACTTAAAGCGGAGGCGCCGGGTCCGGCGCCTCCGCACCGACACGAATTCGAAAAAATGTCCCGTGCGCGCGAGGCCTTCCTCGCGCGCACGCCTCAAACAGCATGTATGCGGGGCCACCACTTGGAAAATCCCGATAACGATACCCATCCGCGATCTGACGACGGCCTGACTGCGCTCATCTTCATCCTGCGCAGCCAGGGCGTGAGCGTCCTTCCGGAACAGATCCAGCATCAATTTCCCGGTCGGCCGATCGGGGTCTCGGAAATGATCCGCTGCGCCAAGGGCCTGGGCCTCAAGGCCCGCTCTGTGACGACGAGCTGGGAGCGGCTGGCGCGCACGCCGCTGCCGGTGATCGCCGCGATGCGCGACGGCAGCTTCCTGGTCCTGGGCCGCTGCGGCGAGGACCAGATCCTCGTCCAGGCGCCGAACGCCCCGCGGCCGAGTGTGATGTCGCGGGCCGAGCTCGAAGCGATCTGGGACGGCCGGCTCGTCCTGATGACGAAGCGCGCGACGCTGACCGACCTCGCCCGCCGTTTCGACATCACCTGGTTCATGGGCGCGATCCACAAATATCGCTGGCTCCTCGGCGAAGTCCTGATCGCGTCCTTCTTCCTCCAGTTCTTCGGCCTGATCTCGCCCCTGTTCTTCCAGGTCGTCATCGACAAGGTGCTCGTGCATCGCAGCATGAGCACGCTGGACGTGCTGGTCATCGGGCTGGTCGCCATTGCCGTATTCGAAGTCGTCCTCGGCGCGCTCAGGACCTATCTGTTCTCGCATACCACCAACCGGATCGACGTCGAGCTCGGCGCGCGCCTGTTCCGCCATCTGCTGGCGCTGCCGATCGGCTATTTCCAGGCACGTCGCGTCGGCGATTCCGTCGCCCGCGTGCGTGAGCTCGAGAACATCCGCAACTTCCTCACGAGTTCGGGGCTGACGCTCGTCATCGACCTGTTCTTCACGATCGTCTTCGTGGCCGCGCTGTTCTTCTATTCGCCGCTGCTGACCTGGATCGTCCTGGCGTCGCTGCCGCTCTACATCGCGATATCCGTGGGCGTCACCCCGCTCTTCCGCCGCTATCTCGACGACAAGTTCGCCCGCGGCGCCGAGAACCAGGCCTTCCTGGTCGAGAGCGTGACGGCGGTCGAAACGCTCAAGGCCATGGCGATCGAACCCCAGATGCAGCAGCGCTGGGAGGAGCAGCTCGCCGCCTATATCGCCGCGAGCTTCCGCGTGCTGAGCCTGGGCAACGTCGCCAGTCAGGCCGTTCAGCTCATCAGCAAGCTGGTGACCGCGGCGATCCTCTATGTCGGTGCTAAGCTGGTCATCGCCGGCAACCTTTCGGTGGGCGAGCTCGTCGCGTTCAACCTGCTCGCCGGCCGCGTCAGCGGACCCGTTCTGCGACTGGCCCAGATCTGGCAGGACTTCCATCAGGCGCGGCTGTCGATCGCCCGCCTCGGCGATATTCTGAACACCACCCCCGAGCCTGCCTATAATCCCTCCCGGACGGCCCTTCCCGCCATCCGCGGCGACATCAGCTTCGAGCATGTGACGTTCCGCTACCGGATCGACGGCCCGGAGATCCTCCACAAGGTCAGCCTGAGCATTCCGGCCGGGCAGATGATCGGGATCGTGGGCCCCTCAGGCTCCGGCAAGAGCACGCTGGCCAAGCTCGCCCAGAGGCTCTACGTGCCGGAAAGCGGCCGGGTTCTGGTCGACGGCATCGACGTCGCCCAAATCGACCCGTCCTGGCTGCGTCGCCAGATCGGCGTCGTCCTGCAGGACAATATCCTGTTCAACCGCTCGGTGCGCGACAACATCGCCCTGGCCGACCCCGCCCTCCCGGCGGATAAGGTGATCGAAGTCGCGAAACTGGCGGGCGCGCACGACTTCATCCTCAAATTGCCGGAGGGCTACGACACGATCGTCGGTGAGCGCGGCGGCAGCCTGTCGGGCGGGCAGCGGCAGCGTATCGCCATCGCCCGGGCCCTGGCGACCGATCCCCGCGTCCTGATCTTCGATGAAGCGACGAGCGCGCTCGACTACGAGAGCGAGCACATCATCCAGCAGAACATGACGCAGATCGCGCGTTCCCGGACCGTGCTCGTCATCGCGCACCGTCTCTCCACCCTGCGGATGGCCGATCGCATCGTCACCATCGAAGGCGGCCGCCTGATCGAGGACGGCACTCACGAGCAACTGATGCGCACCGGCGGCCGCTACGCCACCTTGCATCGGCTTCAGTCCGGATTGCCGGAGGCCGCAAACACGCAGGCCGCGGCGAGTCAGGCCGCGTCCCGATCCGGGGCGTGGGGGCCCTCCCCACTGACAACGCTCGCGGGGCATCAGCCGTCCAACCTGGCCACCGCCCGTACCCACAAGCATCTTTGAGACGTCGGATGACCGCATCCTCCACAACCCCGGGAGCCTCTACGCCGCGCTGATTTCCCTCGGGAAAGCAGCGGCGACGAGAAAAAAGCCATGCACGCGCTCACGAACGATCAATCGGGACTTTTCGCACTGGAGATGCTGCTGCGCCTGCGCGGCGCCATCGCCACGAAGGAAGACCTTCGCAACCATCTCGGTGACGGCGCCGTCGGCGTCACCGAGATCCTGAAGGGCGCACGGGCCTATGGCTTTGTCGCCCGCTCCTTCTCCGCGACATGGGACAAGCTGGCCGAGCTTCCGCTGCCTTGCATTGCGGCGCTTCGCAACGGCGGCTTCCTCCTGCTCGGAAAGGTCAATCACGAGAACGCGGTCGTCGTCGCGTCCAACATCACGCAGCCGACCTTGATGACGCGGGCCGAATTCGAAGACCAATGGGGCGGGCGTCTGGTCCTGCTGAAGCAGGCGAAGACGGCTGCCGAGAACATGCCGCGCCTCGACAGGGCCGTGGCGATCAGGGCGCGTCAGGCTCTGACATCGACGGCGGAATGGGGCGCTCGCAACACCCGCGCCGCCGTGACGAGCCTCGCCACGCGCTCGCAGGCCCTTCAGCAGGCCGTCATCGCCCGATCGACCGATGAGAAGCACCTGCGCTCCCTGGAGCTCGCATTTCTGCCGGCCGCGCTCGAAATCGTCGAGACGCCGCCCTCCCCGCTCGGGCGCATCATCGGCCTGAGCATCGTCTCCATCTTCGCCGCCGCCTTGCTCTGGGCCTGCATCGGCACCGTCGACATCGTCGCCGTCGCGCCCGGAAAGATCATCCCCAGCGACCGGACCAAGATGGTCCAGCCCTTCGAGACCGGTGTCGTGCGCGAGATCAAGGTCCGCGACGGCCAGAGCGTCAAGGCAGGCGACGTGTTGGTCGATCTCGACTCGACGACCGCCGATGCCGAGGTCGGTCATCTGCAGAGCGATCTGATGGCCGCTCGCCTCGATATCGCGAGGCTGCGGGCGGCGATCGCCAACAAGGAAGACCCCCTTTCGGCGTTTACTCCACCCAAGGACGCGTCTGCTGACCTGGTGCAGATGTATCGCGGCCTCCTCCTCAGCCAGAGCAGCGAGCAGAAGGCCAAGCTCGCGAGCATCGATGGACAGCTGGCGCAGAAGGCGGCGGAGCGCGACACGATTCAGGCCTCCGTCGACAAGCTGAAGAACACGCTCGTGCCGCTCCAGCAGCGGGTCGAGATTCGCGAGCAGCTTTTCCAGAAGGAGCTCGGCTCCAAGGTCACCTATCTCACCGAATTGCAGGATCTCGTCGGCCAGCGTCAGGACATCCTCGTTCAGGAGAAGCGCGGCAGCGAAACCAATGCCGCGGTCACCGCCTTGACCGAGACGCGCGCGAAGACCGTGGCGGAGTACGAGCGAACCCTGTTCGACGACCTGACCAAGGCCCAGCAGAAGGAGGCCGGCTTCAGGCGGGACATCGTCAAGGCCGAGCAGCGCAGGAACCTGCAGAGGCTGACGGCCCCGGTCGACGGCATCGTGCAGCAGCTCGCGATTCATACGATCGGCGGCGTCGTCACGCCGGCGCAGACGCTGATGTACATCGTTCCGGCAGACAGCCGGCTGGAAATCGAGGCGATGATCTCGAACCGCGACATCGGCTTCGTCAGCGCCGGCCAGGAAGCCGCCGTCAAGATCGACACCTTCAATTTCACCCGCTACGGCCTGCTGCGCGGCACCATCCTCAGCATCTCGCAGGATGCCATCCCGCGCGACAAGATTCCCGACACCGCCGGTGACAAAACCTCGGGAGCGGGAAATGACAGCAGCGAACCGCGCGGGCAGGAACTCCTCTACGCCGCGCGCATCTCGCTCGACCGCACGCAGCTCGCGATCGAGGACAAGCAGGTCAACCTGTCGCCCGGCATGGCCGTGACGGCGGAGGTCAAGACCGGCCGGCGGCGGATCATCAGCTATCTGCTCTCGCCGCTCTCCCGCTACCAGCACGACAGCATGCGGGAACGCTAAGGCATTTTCGAGCGAAACGGACACCGGTTCGCGTAAAGAAAATGCGATAAAACAAAGAGATGGATCATTCCTGCGATTCAGAGAAACGCGGAAATGATCCAGGAGCCGGCTCGGGGGACCCGGACCGAAAGCTTCCTGTCGGGCCGGATTTCGCATTCGGCCCGATGCCGTGGGCGTCCCTCTTTTCGGCGTCTCCGAAGCCGCTCTTCCCGGTGCGTTCAGGCAAGCCGCCGTGTCGCGCCGGCGGCCTGGTGGACCGCCATGACCGCCCGGACCCGGCTGTCGAAACCGATCTCGCTGATGTTGTCGATCCCGAGCAAGGCTGCCAGCCGCGAACGGGCGCGGTTGATCCTGCTCTTGATCGTTCCGGTGGTGGTTCGACAAAGCGTCGCCGTATCCTCGTAGGAAAGCCCCGCCGCGCCGACCAGCATCAGCGCCTCGCGCTGATCGAACGGAATTTCGCGCAGGGCCGCACAGAACTCCTTGTATTCCAGCAGGCCCTCCTGCTCCGGCGCCGCGCGCAGCGACTCGGAATAGCAGCCATCGGCGTCCTCGACCTCGTGGCGCCGCCGGCGCAGATCGGAGAGGTAGCAGTTTCGCAAGATCGTCGTCAGCCAGGCACCGAGATTGGTGCCGGGCCGGAAGGTGTGGATCTTGCTGATCGCGCGCATCAGCGTTTCCTGCACGAGATCGTCTGACCTGTCCGCGCTTCGGCTGAGGGACATGGCGTAGGCGCGCAATTGCGGCTCGAAAGTCAGCATTTGCTGCTGAAGGGAGAGAGAGCCGGCTTCCAATTTCCCGGAATTATTGTCTCCGCAGGCCATCGTCGATCTCCCACTCACAACCACGAGACAAAACAATCAACCGCTCGCAGGCGAAACGAGCCTGCGTTCCCGGCAGAGCGGACCGCGCAGCCGAACCGTTACTGCTTCACTTTGGCCGGCATCATCATGTTGGTCTGCTCGAGCGGACCGGCGATGCCGAGCCCTCCTCCGGGGATGATGCTCCGCTGGACCCTGAGCACGTCTCCGGGCAGGAGCTCCATGCTCTCCGGCGCGTCGATCGTCTCGGACTTTCCGTCCTGGATGCGGACGACCGTCAGGCTGCGGGTCTCGACAGGGCCGTCGGAGTTTCCGATCAGCGTCGGGACGGTCACCTTGGCCTCCACGAGAAGACTCCGGTTGGTGTCGAACTTCACGCTGACCTCGTCGAGATCCATCCGGACCTTCTGCACCTCGGCGGTCAGGGACGCGTTGCGCTCGCTCTTCAGGTCGAAGATCCTCTGGTCGGCCTGCGTGATGTTCTGGCGCGACCGCAGGATCAGCGTCTGGAAGCCCTGCTCGTTCATTTCGAGCTGCGCCTGCATGCGTTCGAGGTTCGCCAGGCGGCTGATCGTCGTCAGGCCACGCTTGACCAGGTCCCGAACCTCCTTGAGCTCCTTCTCGACGCTCGCGACCTGGACCTTGTTGGCCTCGATCTGGCGCTTGATCGCCTCGATCTCGCGCTCATACAGGGCCCGGTTCTGCTCCAGGCTGTCGATCTGGGTCTTCAGGGAGTCGACATGGATGTTCAGGAGCGAACGCTCCTCGTCGATCAGTTGCCTCACCCCGCCATCGCTCTGCGACCGGGCGAGAAGCTCGGGCGGAAACTGGATGTCGCTCCTCATCACCAGCTCGGAGTTCAGGCGGGCCCGGCGCGCCGTCAGCTCGTAATACCGCCTGACGAGATTCCGCATATCGCCGGTGATGTTGATGCTGTCGCGGTCCAGCCGCATCAGGCCGGGGTCACTGAACCGCAGCCACCCGCCGGCCAGGCTGACGACTTGCAGAACGGTCATTCCCGGGCGGAACTGATACTCGCCGGGCTTCTGCACGTCGCCCAGCACATAGACCGGCCGGGTCTCGAGGACCTCGACCGAGGCGCCGGGCTTATCGGAAATGCCGGAGCGCACGAAGCGCTCGGCAATCTGGCCCGCGATTTCCTTGGTCGAAAGGCCGTTGACGGGAATATCCCCGATCGGCGCGATGGAGATCGTTCCATTCGCGCGGACTTTGTATTCACCGCTCAGCTCAGGATACTGAAAGATCTTGATCTTGAGCTTGTCATCGGCCCGAACGACGTAGGCCTCGTGGACAAAGCTTGACCTGAGACACGCGGATTGATTCAAGGCTTCTTTTTGGAGGAAGCCTTGGGCGAGCGGATCGGTCTGACGGACGAGGAATGGGCGTTGATTGGGCCTTTGCTGCC